>CANGBK010000003.1 GCA_947452235.1 Micrococcales bacterium | reverse complement strand
TCAGCAAAATCAAGATGACGTGAATAAGCTGACCAACCAGCAATCAAAACTGTTGGCTTCACTTCGTGGGCACGCTGACGAACAATGTCCATGTCAATTAGGAAAGTCTCTGGGTTTAGACCATATGCATGTGCTTCATACATCTTGCCTGAGAAGTTCAGCTTCATACCGTGGGTTAGGTGACCACCGTGAGCAAGCTCAAGACCTAAGATCCTGTCTCCTGGGTTCGCTAGTGCCATCAAAACTGCTGCGTTAGCACTAGCACCTGAATGTGGTTGAACGTTGGCGTGTTCGGCACCGAACAGTTCTTTAGCGCGATCGCGAGCGAGGTTCTCGGCGATGTCAACGGCTTCACAACCACCGTAATAACGCTTACCTGGATAACCTTCAGCGTATTTGTTAGTGAGTACTGAGCCTTGAGCTTCAAGAACGCCGCGAGAAACAAAGTTCTCGCTAGCGATCATCTCAAGGAAGTTGCGCTGTCTATCGAGCTCTGCCTGCAAAACAGCAGCAATCTCTGGATCAGTCTCGGCTAGAGGTGAAGTGAAAGTGGACGGTAAATTACTCATTTGGGAACTCCTATATGGCTTGAAGTTTTGGCCCAGGCGCACGACCAAACTGCCTTCGCTCCCTGATGGAAACCCATCTTTAGCGCCAGTTGCGATATCTCTATTCTAACGGAGGCTTAGACCACTAGAAACAAGGCCCTAATTAGACACGGTGTCCAGTAAAAAGGTTCTCGTATGCGAATATTTTGTATCCTTATATGAGCACAGACGAACGTATCAATAAACAAGGGACCTTATGCCAAGCACAACAGTTATTGCCTTAGCAATGATTGGGACCGGCGTCCTTTTAGGCGTATTCGTCATTATTCAGGCTGTTAGTTATAAGAAACGAGACAAAGCTTCCAAGCTCCCGCTAGATCAATAGTCGGGTAAGAGTGGACCCTCGGTCAAATAGGTGCTGAGCTTGCTCAGAATCTCAACTTTCTTTGGCCGAGGGTCTAACCCTCTAATTAGTGCCTCTTTCCCCTATGACGCCTTCCCCCAGCCAAAGCCACACAGGCTAGAACTAGCGCAAGCGAAATAAACAACAGAACTAGAGGCTGCTGAGTAACTGAATCAACAGTTGCATCTAGTTCTTCTTGCTTCGGTTCAATAACCTTCACTTCTTTAGGCACTTCACTCACCTTCGTGATTGGATACACGTTTTTCACGCTACGTTTGATCTTGCCTTGAGAAGCCTTGATAGGAGTTGTTTTATTTCCTTTAACGGAAGCTCCTTGGTTGCCGGTTGGGTTGGTAATCGTCTGGTTCACAACTTCATCAGAAAGCAACAGAACTTCATTAGAGATAACCGCTGTGCTTGGGCCTAGGTTACCTGCCGCATCCGAAACTGAGTTAGCTAGCAAACTAACTTTGGTTGAACCGAGTGAACAGTTGGTCAAACTGATTTGCCAACCCAAACCCGTTCTAAGAACGCTGTAGTTCATAGAACATCCAGTTGCCGTTCCACTGAAAATAAATTTTGAACTAGACATTCCCGTAACTGGCTCTTCGCTGTCAAATACAAAAGTTGGAATACTTCCAAGACCGGGTGCAGTGATATCTGTCACGTGAATAACAGGTGCACTGGTATCTATCTTGGTAACCACAGTTTGGTTGTTGAGGCTAGGGCCAATATTTCCTGCTGTATCAATCACAGACATCGAATTCAAAACCAAACCAGCTAGGTGCCCATCAAGACATCCAGTCAAGGTGATGACATAGTCAGTGTTTGATCCAGTAAGTGAACCTATTTGGCAGCCATCACCTTTAACAAGCCAATCGGTGCTATCACCAGCAAGACCTGAAACTGTTTCAGTGAATGTTGCTTTATAGATAATCGTGTCATTAGAACTCGGTTGCTTGGTTAGGTTATTGAGTTCGGGAAGAGTTCTATCCAAAGTAATCGGAGTAGTACTAACCGCTCTAACTGGACCAATAGCATTTCCTGTTACGGTGTCTGCTTTTAAGGTAAGTGAAATAGTTCCATCAGAACAACCGGCAACGGTTGCTGCATAGTTGGCACCAGAACCAGTCAACAGAGAAACATAGCAGTTAGCAGCACTACCTGAAATAGTGAAGTCATCGGCTGTTAAACCGGTAACACTCTGACCAAAGGTGATGTTGAACACGGGTGAAACAGCATTGCTTGGTGAACTTGGCGCAGTGAATGAATTCACTGTTGGCCCTAGAAGATAGGTAATGCTGGCGACACCATCGCCAACCTGGTAGGCAACGTTATAAGAGACTGATTGGAACTTAGTTGAGTTCACATAGCTTGAACCTCCACCTCCACCGCCACCGTCAACACCAATGGGATCGGTGTCTGCTCCACCGCCACCACCTCCGTAGTAGCCGCCACCGCCTCCACCGCCACCAGAGACCTGGGTTCCAGGAGTGTTAGCACTACCGCCGGAGCCACCTTGACCAAGCGATCCTGCGGTTCCCGCAGTTGTTGCAGCTCCATTCGATAATCCTCCGGTACCACCAGCGCTTGGCGTTCCACCTGCACCTGCTCCACCTTGACCAGCGCCTCCGCTAAGCCCCGAGGTTCCACCAGCTCCACCACCAGCGCCACCAACCCAACCACCGGTTCCACCGCCACCACCGGCAACGGCGATGCGGTCGGTTAGCAATAGACCTGTTCGGATGTCTGTTGCTCCTCCACCGGAACCTTCATCGTTATGGCCTTGACCAGCAGCTCCACCACCGTTGTAACCACCGGCAGCATTGTTTCCTGACGATCCTTGACCGCCAACAAAAATGTATAGCGGTGTTGTTGGAATAGTTTTGAATGTTCCGGCTGTTTTAGAACCGTTACCTCCAGCTCTTCCACCTTGAGCTCCACTCATGGTGAAACTCATGTTTCTAACATCAGCGGGTGGGCTCCACTGATAGTAGTCACCGGAATAAGGGAATGTAATGGTGCAACTAGTTTTAGTTGCATTACAAACAGCAGTCGGGGCTTGCGACTGAGCTAAAACATTTGGAACGAAGTTGATTCCAAGTAATAGCGAAATAAATAGGACCAATGCTGTTAGCTTTGGCCACCTGATGAGTTTTTTAACATGCATTAGGTTAAAGTAAAACTCCAACGGATTTACCGCTGGAGTTTTACACAGCCCAACAAACTATTGGGTTATAAACAGTTAGCCAAGACGTGCCTTCAGGTTCTCGGCAAGTGTTGCCATGAACTCATCGGTAGTTTGGTATGCCTGACCATTGCCAACCAAAGCTGCTAGGTCCTTAGTCATGTGACCTGACTCAACAGTCTTGATAACAACATCTTCCAAAGTCTCAGCGAAGTGCTGAACATCAGCAGTGTTATCTAGCTTGGCTCTGTGCATAAGCGCACGAGTCCAGGCATAGATAGATGCGATTGGATTAGTTGAAGTCTTCTTACCAGCCTGGTAATCACGGTAGTGTCTTGTAACAGTTCCGTGAGCAGCTTCAGCAAGACAGGTCTTACCATCAGGTGTAGTTAGAACAGAAGTCATCAGCCCCAGGGAACCAAAACCTTGAGCTACAGTGTCTGACTGAACGTCACCGTCATAGTTCTTACACGCCCATACGTAGCCACCTTCCCACTTCAAAGCAGCGGCAACCATGTCATCGATTAGACGGTGCTCGTAGGTTAGACCTGCAGCATCAAATCTTGCCTTGTATTCGGCATCGAAGATCTCCTGGAAAGCATCCTTGAATGCACCATCGTATGCCTTCAAGATGGTGTTCTTGGTTGAAAGGTAAACCGGGTAATTTCTTGAAAGACCGTAGTTGAAAGATGCTCGAGCAAAGTCACGGATAGAGTCCATGTAGTTATACATACCCATGGCAACACCACCGTGTTCAGGATATTCAGCAACAGTCATAGTCTGTGCTGGTGATCCATCAGCAGGTGTGTAGGTAATAGTTACTGTTCCAGCACCTGGAACTTTGAAATCAGTTGCCTTGTATTGATCACCGTGAGCGTGACGACCGATGATGATTGGCTTAGTCCAACCAGGCACCAAACGTGGAACGTTTGAGATGATGATTGGTTCACGGAAGACAACACCGTCAAGGATGTTACGGATAGTTCCGTTAGGAGACTTCCACATCTTCTTCAAACCGAATTCAACAACACGAGCCTCGTCAGGTGTGATCGTTGCACACTTAACACCAACACCGTGCTTCTTAATAGCGTTAGCTGCATCGATAGTAACCTTGTCTTCGGTCTCGTCGCGGTGCTCAACTGAAAGGTCGTAATACTCTAGGTCAACATCTAGAAAAGGAAGAATTAGCTGATCTTTGATGTTTTGCCAGATGATTCTGGTCATCTCATCGCCGTCTAATTCAACGACTGTTCCCTGAACCTTGATTTTCTGCATAGTTATGCCCTCTATTTGTTTTGGTTTACTTCTAGCCTAGACCAGAGATTCACGCCAAGCCTTGTGCATCTTGGCAAACTTACCGGAACCAGCAATAAGCACTGCTGGAGCATCATCTTCAATGATTTGGCCGTGTTCCATGACAATCACACGATCAGCAATAGACACGGTTGAAAGCCTGTGAGCGATAATAATCGCTGTTCGACCAGCCAATAGAGTCTGCAGTCCTCGTTGAACCATGCGTTCGCTAGGGATATCCAGTGATGAGGTTGCCTCGTCAAGAATCAGAACCTCCGGGTCCGCAATGAAAGCACGGGCGAAAGAGATCAGCTGTCGTTGACCTGCTGAAACACGGCCTCCGCGCTTATTCACATCAGTGTCATAGCCATCTGGCAGAGTCAAGATGAACTCATGAGCACCAACAGCCTTAGCAGCCTGCTCAACATCTTCCTGACTAGCATCCGGTTTACCCAGAGCAATGTTCTCTGCAACAGTTCCAGAGAACAGGTAAGCCTCTTGGGTAACCATAACAACTGCTCGACGAAGATCATCATCGCTTACCTTAGTGAGGTCAACTCCATCAAGCTCGATGGTTCCCTTGGTTGGGTCATAGAATCTCGAAATCAATTTAGCCATAGTTGACTTACCGGCACCGGTAGTTCCAACCAGAGCAATGGTCTGCCCACCAGGAATATCAAGGTTGAACTTAGGAAGAACAATCTTGCCGTTTGAATATGCAAACTCAACGTCCTTGAACTTCAGTTCACCTGAGTGAGCTACAAGCTCAACTGGATTAGTAGCTTCTGGAACAGAAGGTTCTTCTTCTAGAACACCGGAGATCTTCTCGAGAGCCGAGTTAGCTGACTGGTAGGCGTTATAGAACATAGCGATGTTTTCCATCGGGTCATAGAAGCTTCTCGCATACAAAATCGCAGAGATAAGAACACCAACACCTAATGATCCATCGATGACTCTAAAGCCACCCCAGAACAATACGAAAGCAACAGTGATGTTACCTATCATTATCAAACCTGGATCATAAATACCAAACAGCTGAATAACCTTGGCGTTGACGTTACGATAATCCTCAACCAGGTCCTTATAGGTTTCTTCATTGCGCTTTTCCTTGCGGAAAGCCTTAACTGCACGAATACCAGTCATGGTTTCAACAAAATGAACAATCAGCTTCGCTGAAGCAACACGCGTCTTACGGTAGTTGATCTTGGTGTTTCTCTGGAACCAACGGGTAAGGAAGAACAGCGGGATAAAGCTCACCAACATGATTAGGAACGATGGTGCATCCAAAGTAATCAATGCGATAGCGGTGAAGACCATGTATAGGATTCCAGAGATCATCTCTGAACCACCAGAATCAAGGAGTTCTTTGATTGAATCCAGGTCGCTGGTTTGACGAGCAATCACACGACCAGAGGTGTATGTCTCATGGAATTCAATAGACAGACGCTGCGTGTGACGGAACAGTCTCTTGCGAATACCAAACATGATGTCTTGGCTTAGCTTCGCTGAATACCTCATGAAGAAAGCAATGATGAAACCTGAAGCTAGGTTCACAGCAAAAAAAGTTGAGATAGTCCAGATCAAAGATGAGTAATCACCTTTCATAGCCAACGGCAAAGAATTATCCAAGATAAGTGCGATAAGCCACGGACCAGAGACCTTTAGAGCTTGGCTGGTGAAAACAAGCGCCAGGCTTCCAATAAGTCTTTTTTGAACTGGCTTTACGATTTCGCCTAGAAGCTTCAAGCTTCGAGCTCTAATCCGTGCCTGCTCTTCTTTATTTAGGTGAATCTTCTCTTCGTCTTGAACACCGTGCATACTCATTAGTCAGTCACCTCAATCATTTTCCCTGCAGCATCGAGGCTACTGATTACATACCTATAGTGCTCATTGTTGGCCAAAAGATCACTGTGTTTACCAACAGCAGTTATCTTGCCATTTTCAAGTAGTGCAACTCGGTCTGCTAGTTGAACAGTTGAAGGTCGGTGAGCAACAATCAAAGCTGTTGTTGCCTTGAGGACAGTTCTAAGAGCATCCTCAACCATGGCTTCGGTATCAACATCAAGCGCTGAAAGCGGATCATCGAGAACTAGAACAGCAGGCTTAGCCGCTACCGCTCTAGCTAGAGCAAGACGCTGTCTTTGACCACCTGATAGGGACAGCCCTTCTTCACCAATCTTGGTTTCTAAACCTTCAGGTAGGTCATACACAAACTGAGCCTGAGCAATAGCTAGGGCCTGAGCTAGCTCTTCCTCAGTGCTCTCTGGTCTTCCAAGGAGAACGTTGTTTCTGATGGTGTCACTAAACAGAGTTGAATCTTCGAAAGCCATAGCGATGTGTGATCGAAGTTCTTCACGAGTAAAATCTCTAATGTCAACGCCATCAAGTTTCACTGAACCTGAACTAACTTCATACAATCTTGTAGCTAATGCTGTCAAAGATGTTTTACCGGAACCGGTAATACCAATAAGTGCAATGGACTCTCCCGGTTCAATCTCTAGATTTATTCCATTTAGTAGATCGGCTTGTGTATCTGGAGCATCAGCATATCTGAAGTGCACATCTTCGAAACTCAATCTTCCCTTGGCTTCATCAAGCTTCACCGGTGTCTCAGGATCAGAGATGTCCACTTTGGTATCGATAACTTCAAAGAAACGCTCAACAGCGGTTCTTGCATCGATGGTCATAGACAACAAGAAGCCAATCGAGTCAATCGGCCAGCGCATAACTCTGGTAGTCAAAATAAAAGCTGAGATAGTTCCAAGAGTCATAGGTGTCTCAGAAATATGAATGACATCAGTCATCTGCAAGATACCAATGACCAAACAAACACCAAGAGCAATGTCAGGAATGGTGCTGAAGTAGAACCAAAGACCAGAAACCATCTTTGCTTTCTTAAGCTCAGTTCCACGAAGCTTTAGTGCATCTTTAGCGAATTTCTCTGTCATGAAAGAGCCACGACCGAAAGCCTTTAGAACACGAATACCATGAACGCTTTCTTCAACACTGGTAGCTAGATCTCCAGCTTGGTCCTGGCTCATACGAGCGGTTACGTGATAGTCCTTCTCGAACTTGAAGCCAAGCACCCAAAGTGGAGACATAATCAACAAGAAGATCGTTGCCAACAACCAGTTATAAGCAAATAGAACTAGGAAGCCAACAATGATGGTGATGATGTTGGCAACCAACAAAACAATTCCAAAGGAAAGCCATCTTCTAATCAGGCTCAAATCTCCAGTTACACGAGAAAGCAACTGACCGCTAGGCCACTTGTCGTGGAAAGCTACCGGCAGATCTTGAAGTTTTGCGTAAAGAGTTTTTCTCAAACCAGCTTCAACGTGAGTTCCAGGAGTTAGCACCAACCATCTTCTTAGAAGCACCATGGAAGCTTCTAGAAGACCCATACCTAAGACAGCTGCAACGGCTGGAAGTAGAAGATCTGTAGTTTTAGCCTTACCCAGCTGGTCAACTAGAGACTGAAGCAGTCTCGGGATAGCCAAAGCGAACATGTGACCCATAAGAGCTGCCACAGTTCCCAGCACCACTCTCGGTAGGGCACTTTTGGCGTAAGGGAAAATACGCAGTAACGTGCGAACGGTACCCATTTTTTGCATGGTTAGTCCATTTACCTAATCTTTTGAAAATCGAATGCTTGCAACAAAGGCCACAAAGCCTTTCAGTCTATCTGAAACAGGTAGGCTATATAAGGGTTAACACCCTTATAAAGATACCCAATTCCATCCCACAAGGAGTAATTCAACATGGCACGCCACGGTAAAGTCTCGGTAATCGGCTCAGGTTTCTACGGAACCACAACAGCACAGCGTCTAGCTGAATATGACATCTTCGAAACTGTTGTCCTAACCGACATTCTTGAAGGCAAGCCTGAAGGTGTTGCTTTGGACATCAACCAGTCAAGATCTATTGAAGGTTTTGAAACCAAGATTGTTGGCGCTACCACTACTGCTGATGGTCAGGGTTATGAGGCTATCGCTGATTCAGACATCGTAATCATCACAGCTGGTCTTCCAAGAAAACCAGGCATGACTCGCATGGACCTTCTTGCCATCAACGCAGGTATCGTCGGTGGTGTTGCTAAAAACGTAGCAAAGTATGCACCTAACGCTGTGATCCTGGTTGTTTCTAACCCACTAGATGAAATGACTGCTCTTGCTCAAAAGGCTTCAGGTTTCCCTAAGGAACGTGTAATTGGTCAGGCTGGTGTTCTAGACACAGCACGTTTCACCCACTTCGTTGCCGAAGCTACCGGTGCTCACGTTGGTGATGTTAGAACCCTAACCCTAGGTTCACACGGTGAGACCATGGTTCCAGTTCCATCTGTTTCAACAGTGAACGGCAAGCCAATCATCGACGTTCTAGGTAAAGAAAAAGTTGATGAGCTTGTAACCAGAACCCGCAACGGTGGTGCAGAGATCGTTGAGCTACTAAAGACCGGTTCTGCATACTATGCACCTAGTGCTGCGGTTGCACGTATGGCTAAAGCAGTTCATGAAGATTCAGGTGCAACATATCCTGTTTGTGCTTGGGTTGATGGCGAATTCGGAATCTCAGGCGTTTACCTTGGTGTTGAAGCCAAGCTAGGTAAGGGTGGAATCAAGCAGGTTGTTGAAACACCACTAACCGACGATGAGCTAGCTGCCCTAAAGGTTGCTGCTGAGGCTGTTAGAACTAAGCAAGCAGACGTCGAAACTCTTTAGTGATAGAAGTGGCGCTCACCGGTAAAGAACATCGGTAAGTTAGCTGCCTCTGCTGCTGCGATAACTTCTTCATCGCGAATAGATCCACCAGGTTGAACTACAGCTTTGACGCCAGCTCTAATCAGAATTTCTAAACCATCTGCGAATGGGAAGAAAGCGTCGCTGGCTGCAACTGAGCCAACCACCTGAACAACACCACGCTCAACTGCTAACTTGCAAGAGTCAACACGGTTAACCTGCCCCATACCAACACCGATAGAAGCACCGTTTTTTGCTAAGAGAATTCCGTTTGACTTAACTGCTCTAACAGCACGCCATGCAAACTCAAGGTCTTTCATAGTGTCTTCATCAGGGCGAGATCCGCTAACTAGTTTCCATTTCTTTGAAGTGAATTTAGAGAACTCATCTATCTCTTGATACAAGTAACCGCCAGAGATTTGTTTGAGCTCATGTGTTTCACGAGAGTAGTTTCTAGGAAGTTCCAGGATCCTCATGTTCTTTCGGTTCTCAACCAAAAGACGCAATGCCTCAAGTTCAAATCCCGGTGCAATCAAAACTTCTGTGAACCCAGCCAATAGGTTCTGAGCCATAGCCAATGTCACTGTTCGGTTAGCGGCAACCACACCACCGTAAGCACTCACCTGATCACACAATAGAGCAAGCATGTGTGCTTCAGCAATTGGATCGGTTGCGCCTTTAGGGGCTATGGCAATACCGCAAGGGTTAGCGTGCTTAATGATTGCAACTGCTGGTTCATTGAAGTCATAAGCTGCACGAACAGCAGCATCGGCATCGATGTAATTATTGAAAGACATCTCTTTACCTGAATGCTGTTTAGCTTGGGCAATACCGGAAACAGCTCCAGCAGAGACATCCTTATAGATAGCAGCTGACTGATGTGAGTTCTCACCGTAACGAAGAACAGAAAGCAGTTCAGCCTGAACTTGAATGCTCCTCTCAAAACCAGGGTTCTTCAGTTCTTTCTTGTCTGAACCTGCTGGCATGGCCTTCTCTTGAACTTCAGTAGCAAACCAACTGGCAACCGCTGTGTCATATCGAGAGGTGTGAGTAAAAGCATCGGCTGCTAGTTCTCTTCTCTGGGTCAGAGTTGTTCCACCCTCATTCAAAGAAGAAATAATCTCGCCATAACTATCTGGGTTCACAACGATAGCCACATTCGCAAAGTTTTTAGCTGATGCGCGAACCATTGCAGGACCACCAATATCTATCTGGTCAATAACAGCATCGCCCTTTGCGCCTGATGCAACTGTTTGAACAAATGGATACAGGTTCACAACAACAAGTTCAAACGGTTCAATCCCTAGATTCTTGATCTGTTCTTCGTGGTTTACCAAACGCAGATCTGCCAATAAACCACCGTGAATCTTAGGGTGCAGAGTCTTCACACGACCATCTAGAGCTTCAGCAAAACCTGTAATTTCTACGACCTCGGTTACCGGGATGCCCGCATCACGAATGGTAGCGGCAGTTGAGCCAGTTGAAACGATGGTAACTGCCTTCTCGTTTAGAGCTTTAGCAAGATCTAGTAGCCCCGTTTTATCGCTGACAGATATAAGAGCACGTCTAACGTCAATGCGATCTCTGTGACGGTAATCCGCTGGAGAGTACTGGTTATTCGCTGACATAACTGCCCTTTCTTAGGCTAAAACTATTTTCTTATTGGCAATATCTTCAACACATTGAACTAGAAGTTCGCGCTCAACAACTTTGATCTTCTCGTGAAGTGTTGCTTCGGTGTCATTAGTTTCAACTGGAACACTCTGTTGAACAATGATCTCCCCTGTGTCAACGCCTTCATCAACTTTGTGAATGGTTACACCCGTAACCTTTGCTTGATCCTGAAGTGCATCTCTAACTGCGTGAGCACCTGGATATAAAGGAAGAAGAGATGGATGGGTATTGATTAGTTTGCCTTTTAGAGCATTCACAAAATTAGCTGGAAGGATTCTCATGAAACCTGCAAGCACAACCAAATCAGGTTGGTGGTGTTGAACTGAAGCTAAAAGAGTTTCAGCCCACGCTTGTCTTGAACTAAATCGTTCAGGTTCAACAACAAAAGTGTCAATCTCGTATAGTTCTGCATGAGTTAGACCAGTTGCGTCTTTATCTGAGCCAACGGCAACAATTTTGGCTGGGAAAAGCGGATTATCTGTTGCCTTTAGTAAGGCTTGAAGATTGGTTCCGCTGCCTGAGATGAGTACGACAACAGATAGCACGTAACTATTTTACCCGTCGAATACGGGAGATGAGTTCGGTGTCTACGCCTTCAGGTCTAGCACTGAAAAAGGCTGCCAAGATGCTCGCGCTGCTAACTTCAACGAAGGTAACAACGAATACCAGCAAAGGATTAACTCCTATGGTGTTCATACGTGCAGGACCTATAGAACCACCAGTCAGATCTGCTAATAGCGCCATCTCAAGAGCTGCAACTAAACCAATTGCTATTCCTAGACCAATAGCTGCTGATGTTGCGGATGCGTAATTGAATCTAAGGTCTGCTGTGTGAGATTTGATCATAAGCGTTGCACCAAAGCCGAGCAGAACTGGAACCAAAACAAAAACAATCATCATTGAGCTAGTCTCGGAAGGAAGGGCTGCAAGCATCGGAATTGCTGGAAGTGGCCCTAGCTCGTTAGCTATAGGGCTAACCATTGAGCCTTGACCAAGGCTGAAACCAACTCCGGTAAACCAGGAAGAAACATAAACCAAAACGTTTGGTAATAGTGCTAACTGCCCTGCACTAACCGTTACGGTTCCAAGGAATGACAACTGGAGTGATTGATAGAGTCTGATAATTTCAACCCAGTTGATAATAAGCAGAACGCTGACTACTAAAGCAGAGATTGCAATCAAGCCAGCAACCACACTCGTGCCTGCCCTAAGAGCAGGTGAAACTAAAGGCTTAATTGCCCAAGGTAGTTTCTCATAGCGATCTGTTAGAAAAACTCTTAGTCTTGCTCGAAGATTACCTTCGCTATCAACTTCACCTGTTATGGAAGCCAGAATCAAAATGAAGGCAAAAAGAACTGTTGGCAGAAAGGTTCCCTGCCAGTCAGCAACATAAATCTTTTTAGAGAAAGAAGCGCTGGTAAGGGCAATTGCTATTAAAAGATAAAGGGTAATTGCTCCGAACCAAGCAGCACCAAGATTTTCTTCTTGAGCCATTTGTCTTCCAGCTCTAAAGATCAACCAACCAATCAGAAGGCTAAAACCTAGAGGAACAAGGTCAAAGTCGTAGGCTGGTGACTTAATTCCAGCTATGTTACCTGAAGCCAAATGCAAAGGAACAAATTGAGCGTTTAGCCAGATGCGTGAAGAAACCTGAAGAACACCTTGGAAGCTTTCACCTTGGGTTTGTTCAACTAACCAGGTAATTAGGTTTAGCAGAAAGATGCTGACAAAACCGAGCGCAATAACGTAACTAGCCTGAATGGCACCTAACGCTAAAGCCTTTAATCGCATAGATTACAGGCTAGCGATAACACCGCGCATCAAAGCAGCAGTCTCACTAGGTGTCTTGCCAACTTTGACGCCAACAGCTTCGAACGCTTCTTTCTTAGCCTGAGCAGTTCCAGCTGAACCAGAGACAATCGCTCCAGCGTGACCCATAGTCTTACCTTCAGGCGCAGTGAAACCAGCAACATAAGCAACAACTGGCTTAGAAACGTGATCCTTGATGTAGTTGGCAGCTTTTTCTTCGCTGTCTCCACCAATTTCACCAATCAAAACAATTGCCTTGGTTTCTGGGTCTGCTTCAAAAGCAGCTAGAGCATCGATGTGTGTGGTTCCAATGATTGGGTCTCCGCCAATACCGATAGCTGTTGAGATACCAATCTCTCTAAGCTCAAACATCATCTGGTAGGTCAAAGTACCCGACTTAGAAACAAGACCGATAGGACCAGCACCAGAAATGTTCCAAGGTGTAATACCAGCATTTGATTTTCCTGGGCTGATGATACCCGGGCAGTTAGGGCCGATGATTCTGGTCTTGTTACCCTTCTGAATGCTGTATTCCCAGAATGAAGCGCTGTCGTGAACTGGAATACCTTCTGTAATAACAACTGCTAGTTCAATCTCTGCATCGATAGCTTCCATAACCGCTGACTTAGCGAAAGCAGGTGGAACGAAGATAACAGAAACGTTTGCACCGGTAGCAGCCATAGCATCAGCAACAGAACCGAAAACAGGTAATGAAGTTCCGTCAACATCAACGGTTTCACCAGCCTTACGAGGGTTAACTCCACCAACGATGTTTGAACCACCAGCAAGCATGCGCTTGGTGTGCTTCATACCTTCAGATCCAGTCATACCCTGGACAATAATCTTGCTGTTCTTATCTAAGAAAATTGACATCTAAATCTCTCCTACTTGTTCGCAAGCTCAGCAGCTTTATCAGCGGCTTCATCCATGGTGTCAACCACTGTGACCAGTGGGTGATTAGCATCAGCCAAAATCTTGCGGCCTTCAGCTACGTTGTTACCGTCCAAACGAACAACCAGAGGCTTAGTTGCGGCTGAACCTAGTTTTGCTAGCGCTCCAACAATTCCATTAGCAACAGCATCACAGGCAGTGATACCACCGAAGACGTTAACAAAAACACTCTTCACCTGAGGGTCACCAAGAATAACGTCAAGACCAGCGGCCATAACTTCAGCTGAAGCTCCGCCACCGATATCTAGGAAGTTAGCTGGCTTCACACCACCGTGACGTTCACCTGCGTAAGCAACAACGTCAAGGGTTGACATAACCAGACCTGCGCCGTTACCGATGATTCCAACTTCACCATCAAGCTTCACGTAGTTTAGATCAGACGCTTTAGCCTTAGCTTCTAGCGGGTCAAGTTCATCTCTCTCCATTGATTCACGCTCGTGTCTGAACTCAGCGTTGTCATCAAGAGAAACCTTGCCATCAAGAGCGATGATCTCGCCATTCTTAGAAAGAATAAGTGGGTTCACTTCAACCAGGGTCGCATCTTCTTTAACAAAGACTTCATAAAGCTTCACGAAGACAGGGGCAACCTTTGCTGCAATCTCTGCATCAAAACCACCGGCTAAAGCAATCTCTGTTGCCTTAGCAAGATCAATACCACGAAGAGCATCAACAGGAACTTTAGCTAAAGCTTCAGGACGCTCTTCAGCTAGCTGTTCAATCTCCATTCCACCTTCAACAGAGCAAAGTGAAAGGAAAGTTCTATTACTTCTGTCCACTAATACAGAGAAGTAATACTCCTTATCAATAGCAGCTCCTTGAGCTACCATCACACGCTTAACCTTTAGACCCTTAATGGTCAACTGCAAGATAGCTTCCGCAGCAGTTGCAGCTTCTTCTGGTGTGTGAGCTAACTTCACACCACCAGCTTTACCACGGCCACCAGCTTTAACCTGAGCCTTAACAACAACTGTTCCGCCAATCTTGGCTGCCGCTGCGGCTGCCTCTTCTGGGGTGTCTGCAATTAGACCCTGTAGAACTGGGACGCCGTAACTTTCAAATAAATCGCGCGCTTGATACTCAAATAAGTCCACTTATGAATCCATTCAATGAAATTGGGCACGGAGGAATGTGCACCGAGTATAAGTTTAGAGCCTCTCGATAGGAGCCACTCGCACCATTAGGCGCTTGGTCCCAACAGATTCAAACCGAATCTCAGCTGTTTGCCTAGCCCCCTCGCCAGTGGTGGCCACCACGGTTCCCTGGCCAAAGTCATCGTGCTTGACCTTATCTCCAACAGCTAAAACGAGCCCCTCGTTGTTTCTAACCGTAGTAATCGAGTTATTCCAAACCTTCTTTTCCCGAGGGCCATCGGTAATAGATCTAGGTTGATACCTCTTGACCTCACTGGATTGCCGTTCAGCGCCTCTCTGGTCCAATAGATCTGCCGGGACATCCATCAAAAAGTTAGAAGGCATAGTCGAATTCATCTGACCAAACAGGGTTCTCTGAAGTGCCAAGGTTAGATAAAGCACCTTCATGGCTCTAGTGATCCCAACATAGAAAAGTCTGCGCTCTTCAGCTAAGCCACCGACCTCTTCGAAAGATCTCATGTGAGGCAAAGTTCCCTGCTCTAAACCAGCAATGAAAACTACTGGGTATTCAAGACCCTTAGCCGTATGCAAAGTCATGAGCGAAACCTGCCCTGAGCCATCATCAATCTCATCGGCGGCTGCAGCCAAAGTGATTTCAGCCAAATAATCAGCAAGTTTGGCATCAGGATTACGAAGTTGATATTCAACAACCTGACCAACCAACGCATCAAGGTTCTCAACTCGAGCCTCATCTTGAGGATCGCGACTCATTTCAAGTTGGTAGCGGTAACCAGATCTAACTAAAGCCTCAATCAAGATGTCACTGATTTTTGCTGTGTCAACCTGAGCCTCAAGAGAGTCCAGCAAATCTGAGAATGACTTTATTGCTTCAGTGAGTTTTGGCCCAAGCCCTAGTTCTGAACTGTGAGCTAAAGCATCTCTAAAACTCATGTTGTTTTTACGAGCAAGCTCAGCAATCTTTAGTTCAGTTTTCTCCCCGATGCCTCGACCCGGCTCATTCAAGATTCTTCTAATCGCCTCATCGTTACGCGTGTTAGATAGAGCAGTTAGATAAGCCAGAGCATCTTTGATTTCTTTGCGCTCATAAAACTTCAAACCACCGATAACCGCATATGGCACTCTTTGTGATTTGAGTTCAGCTTCAATCGATGGGGTTAGCGCGTTAGTCCTGTAAAGGATAGCCATCTGACTGTAGTTGACTCCATTGCCATGATGTTCAACTATCTGATCAACTATAAAGCCCGCTTCATGTCTTTCATCAACAGCAGTGAACTGAACTATTTTTTCCCCACTACCGGCTTCAGTCCAAAGGTTTTTCTCTGGCCTATCAAAATTCTTTGAAATAACTGCGTTAGCTGCAGAAAGAATGTTTTGAGTGGAACGGTAATTCTGTTCCAAAAGAATGGTCTGAGCTCCAGTGAAATCTTTACCAAACTCAGAAATATTTCTGATGTCCGCTCCACGGAAAGCATAAATAGATTGATCGCTGTCACCAACCACAGTTAGCGAAGCTGGGCTAACCATCTCACCAGTTTTTGGATCCGGTGTGGTTACCGGTTTAGTGAACTCTCGAATCAAGGCATATTGAGCATGGTTGGTGTCTTGATATTCATCGACCAGGATGTGACGGAACTTCCTTCTGTATTGATCTGCAACTTCAGGGAAAGCCCTAAAGAGGTGAACAGTTTCAGCAATCAAATCATCAAAGTCAAAAGCATTGTTTCTGCTCTTCTCTGATTCGTAAGCTCTAAACAATTCGGCATAGGCAGTTGCCTTAGGGTTCTTTGAATCCTGGTTACCTTCAAAATCATCTGCTGTTTGCAGTTCATTTTTAGCTTTGCTAATAACAGCAGCAACAGCCTGAGGCTTCATCTTGTCGATGTCATACCCACCAGCTCGGATCAGCCTCTTTAGTAACGCTCTAGTATCGCCAGTGTCATAAACAGTGAAGCTAGAGTTATGCCCAAGGCGTTCAGCTTCTCTTCTTAGAATCTGTAAACAGGCTGAGTGAAACGTTCTAATCCACATGCCCTCTGGGTCGCCAACCAAATGCCTAATACGCTCACGCATCTCATTAGCAGCCTTGTTTGTGAAGGTAATAGCCAGGATTTGAGATGGCCAGGCTTCTCTATTGGCAAGTAAATGAGCGATTCTGTGGGTCAGCACCCTAGTTTTACCTGATCCAGCACCCGCAACAATCAAAAGGGCAGGGCCACGGAACTCAACAGCGGCGCGCTGTTGCGGGTTAAGACCGGTAACGAGTTCTTCTAGATTCCCTGACATGACTTTAAGTATCTTAGGCTCAAGAGCCGACTTTCCTAGCCACGGTCAGCTAAGACACGGGCAAGAAGATCCGGCTGGTCAGCAAAAATACCATCAACACCAGTCTGAATGATGTGTTCGTAGTATTCCTCTATAGAGGTTTGTGCTTGCTCTGCCCTCGCGGTGTAAACCCAAATATCCAAACCAACACCGTGAGCTGCTCTAACCCATGAATCTGAACTAAAAAGCATAGGCATAGATATTGCTAAGCCGTCTAAACCCATAGAAAGCTTCACGATATCTACTTCAGCAAGTTTGGTGTCATCTAACGCAAAGAAATATTTAGCTTCAAGATTTAGAGCTTCCATGGATTTCTTAGCACCCATGAGAATTTCATGATCAAACGACTCGATAATCAAATTCACATTGTGTTCATAAACTTTTGACTTCAAAATTTCTTGGGCTGCAAGTTGACCAATATGTAAACTCAATTTTTCTGTGTGCGAACCACGTTTGATTTCAACAACCATAGTTTTATGTGAGAGGAATTCAGAGTTTAGAACTTCGTTGAGCGCTGGAATCGAAAATTGCTCATCAAATTTTGCACTTCCAGGGCGAAGATCTGGAATTCGTTCAATAGCTCGAAGTTTTTTTATCTCATCAAGACTTAAATCCTCAGAAAACCAGTCCGTTACTTGGACCTCCTCGACTATGCCAGCACGTTGATGCTTGGCGAATTCGGGAAGCCTGGAAATGTTTGTGGTACTGCTTAACGCGTTCTCGTGGCGAATAACCAGATGGTCATCCTTGGTCGCAACTAGATCAAACTCAATTCCATCAGCACCCTGTTGGATACCTAACTCGAAGGCCGCCAAAGTGTTTTCAGGCCTGTATCCGCTAGCGCCTCGGTGGGCAATTACAACTGGTTTAGCCATATGTTCGCCTTTCCGAATAAACACTACTTATACACAGATTATCTAGTTCAAAGTTATTCGCATTAGCGAATGTTTCAGTCCCAGTATCAGGCTAGATTTATAGGATTTTCAGGTGCCTAGCGTTCTTAACGCTAATAAACATAAGGGAAATCCACCATCATGAAACAGTCCAAGCGGTTATCAATATTCACAACCTTCCTATTGAGCGTTGGAGTATTGACCTTCATACCAACAGTAAGCCCAGCTCAAGCTGCGGCTACCTGTTCTGGCAATACCTGTACACAAACTTTTGCATACACAGGTGCAGCTCAGACATTCTTGCCAAATTCAACTGGCGTCACATTGACATTCACCGTCAACGGTGGTGGCGGTGGACACGGTGGTGGTGACGCTGGTGGTGGCGGTGGAACTGGCTCTGGTGGATCAAGGGTGTCATTTGATTACGTGACCACAAGTACTTCTCCTTTATATCTCTATGTCGGAGCAGCCGGTGGTAATGGAGGCGGCGGTTCATGTGCCAACGCAGGTGTGCTTGGTTCGAACCCTTGGACAATTTATAACGGTGGACGTGGTGGATACCCTGGTTGTACTGGATCTTCTGGTGCCGGTGGTGCTGGTGGTGCTGCCTCAGTAGTGTCAACTGGAGACAAGACAGGTGTTATCGGTATCGCCGGTGGTGGAGCTGGTGGTGGTGGTGCAAACATCAACTCAAACGGAACTAACGGTGGCGATGACACAGGAACTCAGACTGCAACAACAACTGGCGCAAACGGGCAAGACTTCGGCGGAGATGGTTCCGGTGGAGGTGGTGGAGGTGGTGGCTTCACCGGTGGAGCTGGAGGCGCTGCAGTTGGAGATGGTGGCTCGCCTGCTGGTCGAGGTGGTGTAGCTGGAAAATCTTCATTCCCACTAGCCTCACGAGGATCTTCAACTTCTAACATCAACACCGGTAATGGATCAATCACCATTACGTGGCCGAATGGTCCTTCAGCCTCAACTCGTCCGAGCTTTACTGACTCAACTATTGCTAAAGTGGGTCAAGTTCTAACCCCAGCAGATGGTGTCTTCGTAGCATCAGCAGGAACAGTTACTGTTTCAAACAAGCGTTGGCAAATTTCAGCAGATGGAATTACTTGGACTGACATCTCTCCTATTACTTCAGGTAATTACACAATTGCTGCTGGCGATGTAGGCAAATATGTTCGATTCGCAGAGGACGCTACGGATTCCAACAGTACTTTAACCTGGGGATCACTTCCTTCACTTCAGATCACTGGAGTCCCGGTATTTACTGCAGAGTCACCAGCTGATGCTGCGGCAAGCACTACAGTGAACACTGCATACGCTGGCTATACCTTTGTTGCTACAGGTTACCGCGATGTTTACACAATTTCTTCAGGAACTCTACCTGCTGGCATTACCCTCAACCCTTCTACTGGTGTTCTCTCTGGTACTTCAACTGCGACCGGAACTTACAAATACAAAGTCAAGGTAACTAACGAAGCTGGTACAGATGAAACTGTTGAGCTAACTCTTATTGTTGGTAAAGCCCCTGTATTTACAAGCGATGACTCAATCCTGCAATCAGTGAACCGTGTTACCAATCCAATTCGTGTTGGAACTGCGATCACCGACTTCGTGTTCACAACTGCTGCATATCTTGCAGCTACCTATGAACTGAAAACCGATTTAGCCACCATCCCTGCATGTGTAACCTACGCAAGTACATGTGCAAGCTCATTCGAAACCATGGCTCTTCCAGAAGGTTTAACCTTCAACCCAACAACAGCAACTCTTAGCGGAACTCCGACTAAGACTGGTGCATACGTTTTTGCTATAAAAGCAACTAACTCTCTAGGTTCAGCAGTTGATGTCATTCACATGTCTATTGCTGCGAAAGCTCCAGTTGCGTTCAACCTATCTTCAGATAAGAGCTCAGTCATTATCGTTCAGGGCACTACTGTAACTGCAACTGTTACCGCAACCGGTGGATCAGGCAATGGCGCATACAGCTTCGCTGTTGACCCATCAGCAACCGGCATCTGTTCAGTTGCACCGGCAACCGCGAACACAGCAACCATGACAGTTATTGCTGCAGGTAACTGTGTGATTGTTGGAACCAAAGCTGCCGATGCAGGTTTCGCTGCATCAAAGGCAACCATTACTATTCCAGTTAACAAAGCTGCTCAGAGCGCCGCTCTGGTGATAACTCCAGATGCAACCCCCCTTACCTATGCGGGTGCATCAACATGGCTTAGAGGAACTGGTGGTTCTGGAACTGGAGCTTTCTCATGGGCAATCGACGCGTCAAGCTCGTCAGTTTGTGGAATCTTTTCCCTCAGCGGAAACAACATGTACCCAACACTTTCAACATCAGGTACATGTGTGGTTAACGTAACTAAAGCGGGAGACTTGTATTTCCTTCCACAAACAACTACTTACACTTTTGGAATTGGTAAAACAACTCAAACTGCTTTATACGTTGTGAACAATGGAGCGTCAAACTGGAACGCGGCTACTCCTCCGACCTACAACCTAAGCACTGGTGGAGGATCGGGTACTGGAGCTGTTACTTACACTCTTGATCCTGCAAGTGCAGCGACTTGTTCCATGAACGGAACCGTTCTAACCGCGAAGAGCGCAGGAACATGTACTGTAACTGCGTACAAAGCAGGTGACATCAACTACAACCCTGCAACATCCCCTGCCCTAACCTGGTTGATTAACGTCATCAACCAACCCGCTTTGACTACTACTGGTGCTACCCCTTCGGGTGTTGCCATTGCGTACAACAGCAACGTTCAATATGCTGCTAACCCAACATACTTGGCTGTTCTAACTACCACTGGTGGAGCTGGAACAGGGGCATATGGCTATGTAGCGAGCAATGCAAGCGGTTGTGTTGTTATCGGAGCAGGTGCAACAGCATATGTATCAGCTGCTCCAACTGGTGCTGGTGTCGGTTGGTGTACCATCACCATAACTAAGGCTGCAGACACAAACTACAACGTGCAGAGCACAACTTTCCAGTTCTATATTCCGGCTGGAAACCAGACCGCACTTGTAGTAACTCCTGCCAACCCAAGCATGGACTTCGTGCCAACAACCATTTCAGATCCAACTACTGCAGCTAAAGATCAGTTGACTGTTACTGGTGGTCTCGGTACTGGCGCAGTTACCTATGCTGTTCTGAACACCAGCACAACAGTGTGTTCTGTGGATGCCAATGGCTTGATCACAGATAAGACTGCTGGAACTTGTGTGATTACAGTCACGAAAGCTGCAGATACGAACTATCTAGTTCAAACCGCTCAGGTGACTGTTGTCTTCAATAAGCTGAGCCAAGCGGAATTAGTTTCCGAACCAGCGAATGCTTCGAAACCTTTCGTTTGGTCACCAAAAGCTACAAACCAAATCACTACTTCAGGTGGCGCAGGTACCGGTGCAGTAACGTATGCGGTTGACCCATCAAGCTCAACAGTTTGTTCTGTTAACGCTTCTAATGGATTGATCACAGACATAACTGCAGGCACCTGTATTGTTATTGCCACTAAGGCTGCTGACACTAACTACTCAGTAATTACCGACACAGTTACTGTAGTGTTCACGAAGATTAATGCAGCTGCGATTACTCTGTCTGCTGCACCAGCAACCATTGCTTACACGAATGCAGCTAACAAGGTTCAGACTTGGGTGACTGTTGCCGGTGGCGCATCCTCAAGCGGTGCATTCACCTTCTACATCGATCCGATGACTGAAGAGTACTGTTCAATCGCGACTATTCGAGCAACTCAGATTCTGGTAAACGGGAACCTCGCAGGTGTTTGTTTGATCACCGTGGTGCAGGCAGCCGATGTTAACTACAACGAACAGCGTGCATTCATCGGTGTTAACATAACCAAGATGGTTCAGACCATTGGCGCGACTTCCTCTAACGGAACAAGCCTCTGGTTCAAGGTAATCCCTGATGTTGTTACAACTATCACCGTGACTAACCCTGCTGGTACTGGAGCCAACCACTACGTGGTAGATCCAACCAGCACAAGCTCATGTGTTGTCGACCAGACCAACGGTAACGTGACTTCAACAACTGTTGGAACCTGTAAGGTAACTGTTACTCGTGATGGCGATGACAACGTAGCAGCTTCTAACGCTGTTGTTCTGAACCTGACCATCGCGAAGATCAACCAGGCAGTTATCACATTAACCCCTAACGCTGATTTCAAATTAGCTGCTTCAGGTCCTGCAAACACCTCAGTTCTTGTTATTGGTGTTGCCTATACAGGCACTGGTAACTTCACCAAGATTGTTAGCGCTACACCGTTGGTTTGTACTATCACTGGCGGTGGTGACAGCGCGGCTGTTCCTGCAACCTTCACAGCAACCAGTGACCTAACCAACAAAATCACTGTTACTGCTCTCGATGATGGAACCTGTACTTTGCAATACAGCAAGTTGGGTGATGTGAACTTCAACGCTGTGGTCAATGGAACTGCAAGCTTTACTATCGGTAAAGCAACTCAGGCAGACATCACTGCATCTATTACAGCTGGTTCAGCTACTATGCCTTTCGTTGCAACGCCTAAGGCAACAGCTACAGTTACTGGTGCTGCCGGTTCTGGAACAGGAGTATTCAACTACACAGTTGACCCAACATCCTCGACCGTTTGTTCAGTGAACCTAACCACCGGTGTTGTTACAGACATTACTGCTGGAACCTGTTTGATCATTGTCAAGCGCCTAACCGACACTACATACTTGGAGTCTTCTCCAAAGACTGTAACGATAACCTTCACAAAGATTGACCAAGCTGCGCTAACACTTACTGCAGCAAAGCTTGCACTTAAGGCAACGACTTCTGCGCTTGACACAACAACTGTTACAGCTGCCGGTGGAACTGGCACAGGTGCAGTTACTTACACGATCGCAGCGGACAGCCTAACCGTGTGTTCCATCTCTGGAAGCACCGTTACTGGCTTGGCTCCTGGTGACTGTACTGTGGTTGCAACCAAGGCTGCTGATGTGAACTACAACGTGGCTTCAGCAACAGTGAAGCTAACTGTCACCAAAGGTAACCAAGCAGCGCTTGTAGTCACCCCGTACTGGGCATCCGTTGTTTACAGTCCTGCTACTGCCCTTGATACATCTCTAATCAACGCGTTCGTTTGGGGTGGTGGAACAGGTTCTGGAGATTTGGTATTCAGCATTGATCCAGCATCGGCTCAGGTTTGTAACCGTGCAGCAATGCGTCCAGGTGTTCCATCACACATTCAAGTGTTCGCAGTCGGTTCTGGTACTTGTACTATTTCCGTTTACAAGAGCGGTGGCACTGCGTGGGAGAACTCAAACACAGTTGTCTCAAGCTTCCCTATCGTAAAGGCTGCTCAGGCTACTCTTACTGCTACCGCTTCTGTTTCAACTATTCAGTACTTCAATGCACCAGCCGCAACCTTCACTGTGACAACCACAGGCGGTTCAGGTACTGGAGCATTGAACATAAACATTGCACCTGCCTCGGCAGCTATTTGTGCTGACGCAACTGTAGCCGGCGGTCCTTTGACCGTAAAGACTATTGGTATTGGTAACTGTCTACTGACAGTAACCAAGGCAACCGATTCTGGATACACCGTCATTACCTCTGGACAGATCACCATTTCAATCACCAAGGGAACGCAGGCTGCACTTTTTGCCACTGCAACTCCTGGAGCATTGACATATGTGTTAAGCCCTAAGGCCACCTCAACTGTTGCAGTTACAGGTGGTTCAGGTAACGGCGCTCTGACCACTGTTGTTGACTCAGGTTCAACCGCTATCTGTTCATACAACGATGTAACAAAGCAGATCACTGCTCTTGCTCCAGGCGTATGTGATTTAACTATCACAAAGGCCGCAGGTGCAGACGGGCTATTCCTTGTTCAGAGCACAAAGCTTCGAGTCGTAATTGCTAAGACAGCTCAAGCAAAACTAACTCTTGCAGCGACATATCCACAGTTGATGTACACGGAGTCTCCTAAGGGAACAACTCCGTTGACACTTGCTGGTGGTTCCGGTTCAGGTGCGGTCACATATGCAGTTGATCCAGGTGCTTCAAGTATCTGTTCAGTTGCCATCGTTAACAACGTTCCTGTTGTGACAGCTAACTACTATGGCTTCTGTGTTGTTACAGCTACTAAGGCTGCGGACGCTACCTACGATTCTGCAACAGCAACGGCAACAATCCGTATTGCTCTTCCTGGTACCCAGATAGCGGCAACTGTTCCTAGCACAACAGTTGGTTTTGTTGCTGCACCTGGAACTGTTTCAACAGTTACTGTTGAAGGCTCGCTTCCAAACGACGTGATCAGCTACTCAGTTGATGCTTCAAGCAAGAACATTTGTAGCGTTTCCGGTAACGGTACATCAGCCACAGTTACATCGTTGGCTGTAGGCCTATGTAGCATTCTGGTTATTGATGTTTCTAAGGCTTCCGACGGAACCTTGATTGCATCAAGCGCAGTTGCAACTCTCACCATCGTCAAGGGTGACCAAACTGGTGTAACAGCTACGCCTGCAACTACCTCTGTTTACTTCTCAACCCCAGCGGCTACAGATGTAATAACAATTGCTGGTGGTATCTCTGGCTCAACAATCACTGCTTCAGTTGATTCTTCAACTGCCGCAAACTGTTCAGTTGCAGTAGTTGGTAACAAGATCACAATGACTGCTCTAGCAGTTGGTGAATGTCTAATCAACTACACCAAGTCAGGTAATGCGATATTCAATGACTACAGCGGTTCAGTATCTCTCACTGTCCTAAAGAGCAAGCAGGCCACCCTGAGTGCTACAAGTAATCCGACATCCCTGGTTTACTCAGCTAACACTCCTGCGACAGCGCTAATCACTGTTTCAGGTGGTTCTGGTACCGGAGCGGTCACTTTATCGATCTCTGAATTGTCGAGCACCATCTGTTCAATCTCAGACCGCACTATCACTGCTATTACTGGTGGAGATTGTGTTGTTCTAGTTACTAAGGCCGGCGACAGCAACTATGCTGATGCGACCGCAACGGTTACTGTAAACATCGCTAAAGCTAACCAGAGCACTTTCACCGAATCTGCTGCTTCTCAGACTCTGACCTATAACCCAGACGCTGATGTTACAACAACACTTAGCACAACAGGCGGTTCAGGTACTGGAGAAGTCACTTACTCTGTAAACGCATCTAGCGCGTCCTTCTGTTCTGTGGCAGGCAACGTTGTGACTGTATTGCTTCCTGGTAACTGTGTAATCACAGCTACTAAGGCAGCGGACCCTTACTTCAACGCTGCAACCGCAACCACAACAATAGTGATTGCTAAAGCCGCTCAATCAACTTTGATCTCAAAGATTGCCAGCGGTTCTATTGCAAGCCCACAGTGGAACGGTGCCACAACTACCCAAGTTGTAATCACTGGTGGTGATGGCTACGGAGCTTTGAGCTTGGTTAACAACTCAACAAGCATCTGTTCGCTAGTTCTAGTTGGCCAGCGAGTGAACGTGACAGCAATTGCCGCTGGAACCTGTTCATTTACTGTTACTAAGGCAAGCGACTACGCATTCTTAGTTTCAGCTCCATTTACTACAACGCTTACAGTGTCAAGTGCTGCGACTGACCTTTCAGTAACAGTTGAAAGTGTGGGTAAAGCAGTTGCAGGTGGTCAAGGTGCAATTGACTTGACTATCACTAACAATGGTCCAGCTAAGGCTAACGGTGCTTCTTTGGTTTACACATTACCAACCGGAACCACTGCCCTTGCTGGTCTATCTGCTGGCTGTACTCTGACCAATGTCACGACGATAACTTGTGTAACTTCAGCTCTACTTCAGGTAGGTGCAAAAGTGAAGTTCACTATTCCGATTGCATTGGCTGGATCTCTGGTTGGCGGTAACTTCACAACTGGTGGACGTGCAGTTCTAAGCTCAGCGACTCCTGATAGCGATGCAAGCAATAACGATGTTTCAGGTGAGGATGCAAACTTCATCGTAAACAAAGCACCAACTGCTTTCAACAAGACAACTATCGCTGGATTGCAGACAGGTAAGTCATTCTCAGATCAGGTAACTGCAGTTGGATTCCCAGCTGTTACTTACACAATCTCAGCCGGAGACCTTCCTGCTGGTTTGACACTAAACCCTGACACCGGCGCTATTACAGGTATTCCAACTGGAGTTGGCGCTTATTCATTCACTGTGTCTGCATACAACTCTGCAGGTTCAACTAGCCAGGTTTACTCCGGGTCAATTGCACCAGCACCGTTTGTAACTGCACCAGCTGCTGGCTTTGGTACCAACACTGTTCCTGCTGGAACAAAGGTAACAATCGGCGGTTTGAACCTTGACCTAATTACTGCTGCAATTATTGGCGGTACTACAGTCAAGATTTCTTCCAAGAGCTCAACAGCTATCACGCTAGAAGTTCCTAACGCTACCGTGGCTGGAGCTGTGCCAATTAGCTTGATCTACGCTCAAGGAACAATTGACGGAGGAACTTTCACCTACACAGGTCAAGCAAAAGTTACTCCAACAGTTGTGCTAAACGCTGGAAATACTGCAGCTGGTGCGGGTGAAACACCGAGAACACTTACAGCATCCATTACTGCCGTGGGCGTAACAGGTCCGGTAACTCTTCCAGTAACCTACACATCAAAGACAACTGCAGTTTGTACAGTTTCTGGAGATCAGCTAACCTTCGTAACGGCTGGTACTTGTACCTTGGGTGCCGCAACAGCCGCTAACGGTGCTTTCAATGCAGCGACAAGTGCAACTGTAAGCCTGAACGTTACTAAGTCTTCTCAGACTCTGGCAATAGTTCTTCCAAAGGATACTGTTCCAGCAACGGCTGCAACAGACTCAGCAGATGGTTTCGACTTGGCTGTCACAGCCAGCTCAGGCCTAACACCGTCATTCGTGAGTGCAACTCCAGACATCTGTGATGTTACAGACGATGGTCACGTGTCCGGAATCAAACCTGGCCACTGTGTTGTCAACATCACACAGGCTGGAGATAACCGTTTCGCTCCAATCGCATCAACAAAAATGGAGTTCGACATCACAGCTGATTCTGGCCAGCCAACAGTAGATAACGGTGACCCGCTTCACCCAACTTCTCTGGCTAATGGAGCTCTAAACAAGATGGGTGACATTGGTTTCACTTGGAATAAGAAACTGGCTGCCCTATCGGTTGAGACCTACGGTATCTGGATTGGAAAGATCAACGCAGTTAGCGAGTTCACAATTGCGGGCAAGGCATACAAGTGTTCAGTTGACTTCGGTATTTTGAAGGCTATGGCTTCAAAGACTCCAGCTCAGCTAAAGCTTGCGATGGCCAAGAAGACCTTCAAGGCTGCCGCCCCATTCTGTAACGCCAAGACAGAAGCTGCTGCTTACAAGGCACTAAAGGCTGGGTATGTTGGTTTGAGTGTGAAGGTGACCATCACTCGTTACAGAATGTACCCAACCACTTACTTACCAATCAACGCTAAGACCAAGAAGCCAATCACGACTCAGCTTCGTGTTGTCTACTTGACTCTTGGATAAGTAAAGATAAGTAGAAAGGCCACCTAGAAATAGGTGGCCTTTTTCTTTACTCCCATTCGATAGTGCCAGGTGGCTTACTTGTTACATCAAGCACCACTCGGTTAACACCGGCAACCTCATTTGTGATTCGGTTTGAAATCTTAGCTAGAAGATCATATGGAAGTCGTGACCAGTCTGCGGTCATTGCATCCTCTGACGAAACCGGGCGAAGAACGATTGGGTGGCCATAGCTTCTGCCATCACCTTGAACTCCAACAGATCTAACATCAGCTAGGAGCACTACTGGGCACTGCCAAATCTCTTGGTCTAAACCAGCGTTCGTTAGTTCATGTCTTACTATTTCGTCTGCTTGCCTAAGAAGATCTAGTCGCTCTTTTGTAACTTCACCAACTATACGAATACCAAGACCAGGACCTGGGAATGGTTGTCTTGACACGATTTCTTTAGGAAGGCCCAGTTCATAACCGATAGCACGAACCTCATCTTTGAAAAGGGTTCTAAGTGGTTCAACAAGTTCAAATTGAAGGTCATCGGGTAATCCACCTACGTTATGGTGGCTCTTGATTCCTGCCGTGACACCACCGCCAGATTCAACAACATCTGGGTATAGCGTTCCTTGAACTAGGAATTTGATTGGTTGGTTATCTGCCTTTGACTCAGCAACCAGAGCTGCCTGAGCATCCTCAAAGACTCTAATGAACTCACGACCAATAATCTTGCGTTTAGTCTCTGGGTCACTAACACCGGCAAGAGCAGTTAGGAAACGTTCTTCTGCATCGACGGTAACCAATCTGATGCCAGTTGCAGCAACATAGTCCTTCTCGACCTGCTGAACTTCACCTTGACGTAATAACCCGTGGTTCACAAAGACACAGACCAGCTGGTCTCCAACAGCTTTGTGCACTAGGGCTGCTGCCACTGCTGAGTCAACACCACCGGATAGACCGCAAATAACTCTGGCTGATCCAACCTGCTCTTTTATCTTTGCTACTTGATCAGCGATAACGTTTCCGCTGTTCCAATCGGCTGGAATCCCTGCAACGTTGTGAAGGAAATTCTCTAGAACGTTTTGGCCAAACTCTGAGTGCTTAACTTCAGGGTGCCATTGAACACCATAAATCTTTCTCTCAGCACTACCGAAAGCTGCCACCGGTGTTGTTGCGGTGCTTGCTAAGACATCAAAGCCATCTGGAGCAACCATGACCTGGTCACCATGACTCATCCAACAAATCTGAGCTGATGGTTGACCAGCAAGAATGCCCGAAGGATTAGAAACAGAAAGATCGGTGGCACCGTATTCACGCAAACCAGTCTTATCAACTCTTCCACCAAGGTTCTGGGCAAGAATCTGGAAACCGTAGCAGATACCAAGAACTGGCACTCCCAGTTCCAAAATAGCTTTGTCTAGCTGAGGTGAGTTTTCTTCATAAACACTCGAAGGCCCACCAGAAAGAATTATGGCTAGCGGGTTCTTAATCTTTACTTCTTGAGCAGAAACATTGTGGTGAACGATTTCACTATAAACACCAGCTTCACGAACACGTCTGGCAATCAGTTGAGCGTACTGAGCTCCAAAATCAACAACAAGAACTGGACGGTTTGAACTCATGTTTATTTAGCCGCCTTGGTTAGTTGCGTGTGGTACTTACGTTCAATGATGAATGAGGTTACCGGGATAACTCCACCCATAGCGATAACTAGGAAGTCTTTGAACTTCAGATTAGCTAGACGCCACACTCTGAAATCAGCGAACAGATAGATCACGTATAGCAAACCGTGAATCTGAAGAAGCAGTCTGCTTAGGTCAATTCCATCGGCTGGAAGACCAGTGTCATCAACCGGGTTAGGGACTAAACCAATGAGCCCGACGTTACCACCAGACCAGATGGTCTGACCAAAGGCGTACTTGAGCACCATCTCAAGAACGACTAGAAGCAAGAATGAACCTGTAATAAGGGCACAGACGCGATAGAAAGAGAGGGCTGATTTCAGGGTTTCCATTACCCTAGTTTACCCAAAGGCTAGTTAGGTAGGGCGGCTAGAGCCAGTTCCTTGGCTTCAAATGGGGTTTTACCGGTCAACGCAGCCTCGGCAACGGCTTTAGCCTGGTCCTTAGTTACAGAGCAAAGATAGTCCTTAGCTTTAGCAACAGCAGGTGCAGCCATAGATACTGACTTCACTCCCAATCCTGCTAGAACTACTGAAAGGAGCGGATCGGCTGCTGCCTCACCGCAAACTCCAACCTTGATGCCAACAGCTTGCGCATCAACACAGATCCTTGAAATGGTTTTAAGCAGTGCTGGTTGCCAAGGGTTCAATAGTGTTGCAACACCTGAGTTTTGACGGTCGGCTGCGAAAAGATACTGTGACAAATCGTTGGTGCCGATACTCACAAAATCGACTATTCCTTGAAGCTGATCTAAAACAACACAGATAGAAGGAGTTTCAACCATGACGCCAACGGTTTGAATTCCAAAACTTCTAGCCTGCTTGGCAAATGCAGTTGCTTCTTCAACCGTTGCGATCATAGGAGCCATAACAGAAACCGGTCTCCCGGTTTTCTCTTGAGCTAAAGCCAATGCTTTTAGTTGGGTGTTCAGAATATCTTCGTCGATGCTATTGATTCGATAGCCGCGAACACCAAGCGATGGATTCTCCTCTTTACCGATACCAAGATATGGAAGAGGTTTATCACTTCCAGCATCAAGAGTTCTGAAAATAACTTCTCCTTCAGGTGCTTCTTTGAGAACACCTGAATAAAGTTCTGTTTGCTCTTCAAGGCTTGGAGCGCTCGACCTGGATAAGAACAAAAGTTCTGTTCGCATTAGGCCAACACCGGTAGCTTCAGTTTCAGCAAGAGCTATTGCATCCTGAACGCTGCCCACGTTTCCCTTAACTTCAGCAACAGGTTCTCCGATGCGTGGTCTCTGAGTTTTCTGGTTATCAAAATTTCCAGGCTTTTCGGATAAGGTTGCCTCGCCTTTGAATGCCTCCACAAGGACGCCTTCGCCGGTAGGGATACTCATGGCACCTGAAACAGCAACAATTGCTGGAATGTTTCTTTGACGGCAAATGATGGCAGTGTGAGAAGTTGGTCCTCCGCCTTCGGTGATAACACCAACAACAACGTCAGTGAACTGAGCTGTTTCTGCAGGTGAAAGATCTTCAGCAACTACAACTACTGGACCAACCTTAGGTAAAGTCATTGACCATTGCAGGTTGGTTAGCTTTGCCACGACTCGCAGCGAAAGGTCTTGAAGATCTGCGACTCTCTCCCCGAATAAGTCATCGCCGGCCAGTAATTCTGTGAAGCCGTTCATGGCTCGCTGAATGCTGGTTTCAGCATCCCAACCTTGTTGGATGTGAACTGACGCTTCTTCAACTAGGGCTGGATCTTCAAGCATGGCTAGAAGTGCATGAAGAATATCGGCGGTGGTTTCATCGGCTTTAGAAGCTGTTTCGCTCATTTGTTCAACCACAAAACTGATAGCTTCTTGAAGTCTCTTTGACTCGGTGTCAGCTCCCAACTTTGATTTAGCTTCAACTGGTGCTTTAGGCCTAGGGGCTAGAACGTACGCAATACCCCAGGTGCTGGAATCACCAACACCAATACCGGTAAATCTTTTTAGTTCAGACATCTTTAACTCACTTCGACTAAATATAAGGTTAGTCGGCTGCTAGAGCTTCTGCCACCTGAGCAAAGATACCTTCGGCCCGTTCTGCATCTTCGGTGCCTAACTCAACAAGCACCTGTTCACCTGAGGTTATCTTTAGAGTTAACATGCGTAGTGAAGAGTTGGCTGCAACTAATTGATCTGCATTTCTGCCTATCTTTACAGAAATACCTTCGCCACCTAGTTCGGTTGCCAGCTTAGATAAAAGCGCTACCGGTCTTGCATGAAGACCAACTTTGGCGGTAACAGTTAGGGTCTTGGTAATCAATTAGTTTGCTCCATTTGGCAGAACAACAACCTTGATTGACTCTCCGCTGATCACATAGTCGATCGCTTTTTCAACATCATCAAGTGAAACCTGGTGAGTAACCAGATCTGCAACCTTTACGGCACCTGACGCAATAAGGCCAAGAGCCTGACGGTTCTGGGCTGGGCTTGAACCGTTGGCACCAAGAATAGTTAATTCTTTGTAGTGGATAAGATTGCTATCTGCCTGGATGATTGGCTTATCTTTTGGTAGGCCACCAAAGAATGAGATTCTTCCACCCGGAGCAGCCATAGCAATTGCTTGCTCCTGAGCTTGACCTGAAGGTGCGGCTGTGATGATCACGGTCGGGCCTTTGCCTCCGGTTAGATTCTTAATCTCTTCGGCCAAGTCGACTTTAGACATGTCTATAGCTGCATCAGGTTTAACAACATCTGCTGATATCTTCAAGCGGTCACCGTTGATATCTGCAAGGAAGACTTGCTTTGCTCCAAGGGATCTAGCCAAGCGAACATGCAAGCAACCAATAGGTCCTGCACCCATAACCAAAACTGTGTCACCTTCGCCAACTTTGGCTAACTGTTGAGCATTTAGAACACAAGCGAAAGGTTCAACCACTGCTGCTTCAATGTATGAAACATTTTCCGGGATGTGGTTCACACCATCAACATTTAGAACTTCTTCTGGAACAATCATGTATTCTGCAAACCCACCAGGGAATTGGTAACCCATCGATAGCTGGTTAGGGCAAACAGTCATGCGACCTTCAAGACAAGCCCAGCATTTGCCACAAGGGATAGCAGCGATAACCTGAACGCGGTCTCCTAGTTTGAAACCAGTAACACCTTCACCGATTTCAACAATCTCACCGGCAATTTCGTGCCCGATAATCTGAGGTGGAGTTAGGCGAGGGTGACCTGAATGGAAAATCTTTGCATCAGTGCCACAGGTAGCGCAAGCGTGGATCTTTAGTTTTAGTTGACCGGCTTTGGCTTGTGGCTCATCAACCTGCTCGACCTTTAGGTCTCCTGGACCGCGGTAGATTGCTGCTTTCATTTCTAACTATTCCTCTTCAGTTGTTTCTAATAAACTCAAAATTCTTTCAACCGAATCGGTTGCAAAAAGTTCTTCCCGCTTCTCATCATCGATGAGCACCTCAGCTAGGTTGCCAAGGATTTGTCCATGAGCATCCCCATTGGCCGCAATGCCAATACATGCTCTAACTGGAACACCATCCCAGTCAATTTCGTTAGTGAACCTGAGGAAAACTAACTGGTCAAATTTCACAAATTTACGAGCCTCGTCAGTTCCGTGAGGCATTGCCACGCCTTCACCCATGAAACTTGAGATTATTTGTTCGCGCTCCCACATTGCAGGAACATACGCTTCTGAAACGGCTCCGAGTTCCAAAAGTGTTTTGCCGCAGAGTGCCACGGCCTCCTCGCGAGAGGAGGCCGCAGCATCAATACGAATTCCGGCAGCCTGGATTAGTGGACTACTCATCACTAATCATGGTTCCATTCAATACAGCGTCAATGACTTTAGCGATCGCTGGATCACCAAGGAACATATCAAATGCAATGACTGGAACTTCAGGAACAGCTTGTTTAGCTCGGCCTGATAAACCACGCTGACAGAGAACCACATCAGGGTTCTCACCTGCCAGTTGGTTCACCGGTGAATGGCTGACTGAAACGTTGGTTTTCTTCAGGGCCTTTTTAACCATCCCTGCAACCATGACGCTCGAGCCCATACCTGCTTCACAGGCGATAATCAGGCGAGTTACTTCGCTTCCGGAAATTTTCGACATTACCCTATTTAGCCCTTCTTGAGCTTCTTAGAAGTAGCAGTTGCTTCCTCTAGGTCGTCGCTTCCAGCCTTGCTAAGACGTAGCAAGAATGAACCAACTAGGAATGAAACCACAGCTGATAGCAATACACCGGCTAGCATCTGGAAGTATCCGTCCTTAGGGGTCATAGCGAAGTAAGCGAAGATCGAACCTGGTGATGGTGTAGCAACTAGACCTGCACCCAAAAGCATGAAGGTTGTAACACCTGTAGCTCCACCAAGAATTGCAGCAATGATCATTACGGGGCGCATCAAGATGTATGGGAAGTAGATTTCGTGGATACCACCAAGGAAGTGGATGATGATTGCGCCTGGAACTGATCCACGAAGAACCTTAGGACCAAACAACCAGAATGCAACCAAGATACCTAGACCTGGGCCAGGGTTTGATTCGATCATGAACAAGATTGACTTGCCTTCAGCTGCAGCCTGCTGAACTCCAAGAGGAGCAAGCACACCGTGGTTGATTGCGTTGTTCAAGAAAAGAACCTTAGCTGGTTCAACGATCACAGATAGAAGTGGAAGCAAGTGGCTTGAAACCAAGTTTGCAACAACTTCACCTAGGCGGTCTGAGATCCAAGTAACTACTGGACCAATACCCTTGTATGCACCAAGAGCAGAGCCAAGACCTAGGATACCTAGTGAGAAGTTACCAATTAGCATCTCGAAACCAACCGGAGTGATTGGGTCTAAGACCTTGTCAACCTGCTTTAGGATCCATGCTGCCAAAGGACCAACAATCATTGCGCCTAGGAACATTGGGATTGAAGTACCAACGATTACACCGATACCTGCGATGGCACCAATAACAGCACCGCGCTGACCGTGAACTAGACGACCACCGGTGTAAGCAATAAGTAGTGGAAGCAAGTTTAGAATCATTGGACCAACAAGCTTGGCTAGATCTTCATTTGGAAGCCAACCTGTTGGGATGAATAGGGCGGTCAACAAACCCCATGCGATGAACGCACCGATGTTTGGGATCACCATTCCGGCTAAGAAACCACCGAACTTTTGCATTGCTGAGCGCCAGCCAGTTGCGTTGGCGTCTCCTGCGATTATGTTACTCATTTATGAACTACCTCTCTGTAGCAGTCATGTTAGGGATAGGGGTACTACCGTTCTGTTTCCGAGTCTCGAAAGGAGAGAACTCCTTCTCGGTTACAGAACTCTTTCTCAATCTGCTTGCTGCAGTTGAAATCTTTGGGCTCATGCCAACACCGCCTCGGTGTCAGCTGCCTGGAATGCATCCAAATATTCTTGTGGTGCATTCATGTCGGTGACCACACGGTCAACCTCATTGAATTTTGCAAAAACTGAAGGATAGGCTGCGCCAAACTTGCTGTTATCAGCAAGTAGAACTGTTTCTGTTGAATTGGCAATCATCATGCGCTTAACCAAAGCTTCATCTTGATCTGCAGTGGTGAACCCTGCATCCAAACTGATTCCGTTAGCTCCTAGGAAAGCAACCTGAGCGTGGAACGCTGAAAGCTCTTTAGCTGCCTGTTGACCAACAGCGCTAAGTGAAGTTCCTCGAACACGGCCTCCAAGCATGATTACCGGAGTTCCTGTTCCAGCAATCTGAGAAGCAAGGTTCAGACTTGCTGTTACAACCAAAAGGTCTGGCTTATTCTTCAGCGCTTCTGCCAAATACTCGGTAGTGCTTCCACCATCAACAAAAACACAGCCAGCAGCCGGAATGAATTTGGCGGCAACTTTGGCTATTTCACGCTTTGATGAAGGGTTAGATTGCTTGCGCTCCGTGAAATTGAACTCTTTAGCTAAACGCTCAGTTGAGATGGCACCACCGTGAACACGGCGAACGATGCCTCTTCTTTGAAGAACTTCAAGGTCACGTCTAACCGTCTCAACTGCGCAATCTAGGCGTTTAGCGGCTGAAATGGCGTCGATACGGCCCTCAACGCGTGACCATTCGGCCAACTGCATCCGGCGTTCCTCTGCCAACATGATCAAGTAGTCTCCTAAGTTCAAAGTGGTTTTATGCCTGAAAGGCATGACAAAACCGCTTCTTTAGGTAAGTTAGCAGAACAAAACAGCGATATCAGGCAAAAACAGGCAGAAACAGGCAATTATCCCAATATCGTTATCTTTAGGAAAATAGGGAAAATAACCCTAATACAGGCGATTCATGCTCTAAAGAACTAAGCGAGGAGCTCTTCCTGCTGCTTTCTGTATGAATCGGCTAGCAAGCGCCACCACATAAACACAGCGAAACCTGCGAAGACGGTCCACTCAATTGCATAGAAAGAGGAGAGCCAGTTGACCTGACTATCAGTCTTAGGAAGTCCAATCTTTAGCTGATCTAACCCAACATTCTTTACATAAACGTTCTTAGTGGTGTCCGCTAGGAACCCTGCATAGGTCTTAGTGTCTTTGAAGCCCCAGGCAACATCATTAATTAGTTGCGCAACTGAAAGTGAAGCATAATTTCCATCAGCACTCTTAGCTACCGGAGCTTCAGAGGGAAGATACCTACCAACAAGCGTTACTGCCACCTTTGGTTGCTTCACAATGTTTTCTAGAGCCTCATTTGCTAAGACTTGACTCTTAGAGAATCCAACAACAACAAAGAGATTTCCTTCGGAGGTGTTAGCTGGAACAAGGACCCAATAACCTTCAGTTCCATTTTCTTGGAATCGCTTTTCAACAAGAACAGCACCACTAGGTGAAAGAACTGCTTTCGTTTCAACCTGAGTTAGGAAACCCATCTGACCAGATGTTTCTAGTTCACTAAAAGTGAACGGCTTACCAGGTTTGGCAACATTACTTAGCTTGTTTGTTGCAACCGCAAAGGATTTCACGGTATCTGAATTTGCAACAACAGATCTTTCAACCTGCCACTGAGCTAAAAGTGCAAATCCAACTGCGAGTAGCAAACTGAGCATCAACCCAGATATCCACTTAACTGTTAGCGCAAGTTTTAGCATCTAGTTATGCATCATATGGAGCAACAACAGTGTCAACCTTTTGGAATTCCTTAAGGTCGCTGTATCCGGTTGTTGCCATAGCTTTACGAAGGGCACCCATCAAGTTTGTTCTGCCATCTGCTGCATTAGATGGCCCTTGCAAGATCTGCTCTAGTGAACCAGAAGTTCCAACTTGAACTCTTTCACCTCGAACAAGTTCAGGGTTATAACTCTCAGGACCCCAGTGCCAACCCTGACCTGGCGCTTCAGTTGCACGAGCAAGAACAGAACCAAGCATTACTGCATCAGCACCACAGGCAACAGCCTTGACGATATCTCCTGAAGTTCCGAGTCCCCCATCGGCAATTACGTGAACGTAACGGCCACCAGATTCATCCAGGTAATCTCTTCTAGCACCAGCAACATCAGCAACAGCTGTTGCCATCGGAGCATGAATACCAAGCACTTTACGGGTAGTTGACGCTGCTCCACCACCAAAGCCAACTAGAACACCGGCAGCACCGGTTCTCATTAGGTGAAGGGCTGCTGTGTATGTGGCAGCGCCGCCAACGATCACCGGAACATCTAATTCATAGATGAACTCTTTTAGGTTCAAAGCTTCTTGAGTCTTAGAAACGTGTTCAGCAGACACGGTGGTTCCACGAATCACAAACAGATCAACTCCAGCTGCAATAACAGCTTTGGCATACTCTTTAGTGTTCTGGGGAGATAAGGCTCCAGCAACAGTCACACCAGATTTACGGATGTATGAAATACGCTCTTTGATTAGCTCTGCCTTGATTGGCTCAGAGTAAATCTGCTGCATACGCTTGGTAGCTTCTGATCCTGAAAGCTTTGCAATCTCATCCAATTGTTTGGCTGGATATTCATATCTGGTCCAAAGACCTTCCAGGTCAAGAACACCAAGACCACCGAGTTTTCCGATAGCGATGGCTGTGTCAGGAGAAACAACAGAGTCCATTGGTGCAGCAAGAACTGGTAAAGAGAAACTGTATGCATCGATGTTCCAACTGGTTGAAACATCTCTAGGGTCACGAGTTCTTCTTGAAGGAACTACTGCAACATCGTCAAAAGCCCAGCTACGGTTACCGCGTTTACCGCGACCAATCTCGATCTCACTCATTCAGTTATCTCCTAGCGGTTGTTGTAATTAGGTGCTTCAACAGTCATTTCAATATCGTGCGGGTGTGACTCTCTCAAACCGGCTGGCGTGATACGAACGAACTTACCTTTTTCTTGTAATTCTGGAATTGTTCCTGCCCCAACGTAACCCATAGCAGCACGAAGACCACCGATTAACTGGTGTGCAACAGTTGCAACTGTTCCTCTGTAAGGAACGCGTCCTTCAATACCTTCTGGAACTAGCTTGTCTTCACGAAGAACATCATCCTGGAAGTAACGGTCTTTCGAATAACTCTTAGCTTCACCGCGAGACTGCATCGCACCTAAAGATCCCATGCCGCGATAAGTCTTGTATTGCTTGCCACCTACGAAAGTGATATCTCCCGGTGCTTCATCAGTTCCAGCAAGAAGAGAACCAATCATCACCGCATTAGCACCAGCAACCAGAGCCTTAGGAATATCACCTGAGAACTGCAAACCACCATCAGCAATTACAGGAACACCAGCAGGCTTACAAACCAAACTTGCTTGGTAGACAGCAGTTACCTGAGGAACACCAACTCCTGCAACAACACGTGTAGTACAGATAGAGCCTGGGCCAACACCTACCTTAACACCATCAGCACCGGCAGCAACTAGAGCTTCAGCACCTTCCTTGGTGGCAATGTTTCCACCAATAACATCAACGTGCTTAGCAACCGGCTCAGCCTTAAGTTTTGCAACCATCTCTAAAACGGCAGAGTTGTGCCCATGAGCTGTGTCAACAATAAGAATGTCAACACCAGCATCAACCAGAGCCATAGCTCTTTCCCAACCCTGATCGCCAACACCAACAGCAGCTGCAACTAGCAAGCGACCAGAAGAATCTTTAGAAGCCAAAGGGTATTTTTCACTTTTGTCGAAATCTTTAATAGTGATCAAACCACGGAGCTTGTTTGAAGGATCAACTATCGGAAGCTTCTCGATTCTGTGTTGAGCAAAAATTGCGATAGCTGTCTCCGGTGAAACACCAACCTGCGCTGTTACCAAAGGCATAGGGGTCATCACATCTTTAACAAGTGTGATGGTCTTTTGAACTTCATTGACGAATCTCATGTCACGGTTAGTGACAATACCTAGAAGAGTTCCATCCTCGTCAATAACCGGCAAACCAGAAACCCTAAACTTGGCGCAAACATCATCCACTTCTTGCAGGGTTGCAAGTGGGTGGGTGGTTACCGGGTGGGTAATCATTCCAGCTTCAGAGCGCTTAACTAGATCAACCTGGGTAGCCTGCTGGTCAATTGAAAGGTTACGGTGCAAAACACCCAAACCACCCTGACGAGCCATAGCGATAGCCAAACGGGCTTCGGTTACGGTGTCCATGGCAGATGAAAGCAGCGGCAGGTTGATGCTCAAACGCTTAGTGACCTGGGTCTTAGTGCTCACCTGAGAAGGAACGATATCTGACTGCCCAGGCAGTAAAAGCACGTCGTCGTAAGTTAGTCCAGTAAAGCCAAATGGGTCATTCTGAGTCATTTTTGTACCCTGTCAAAAAGATGCGATTAGGCAATTCTACCCGAACATAAGCCCTCTGGCTAAGGGGTATCTCTCTCGAAAATGCCCACAGGGGCGAATAAGCCTCCAGACCCGTAGCGGTAAATGGTGTATTTCTGAGCCCTGTAGTAGCCATCTGAGCTGAAAAGGAGCCTGTTATCTGCCTTAGCCTGAGCCAACCTATTCCTAAATCCCAAAGCACTATCCCCCGATCGATAAGCACCACCAGCAAGCATGATCGAGTCGTAGATTCGCTTACCCAAGGCAAAAACTAGAGAATTTGAACTATTCACTAAATATGGCTTATCCATAGCAGAAGCTAGCCGAGACCTGAAGCTAGAAGAGGCCGCGTCAGTCGGAGCTATGCCTTGAGCCCCTGCAAGATTTTCTACCCATGGAAACATTGAGTAATTCGCCATGTTTCCTGGAATCAAATAAACCTTCTTTACGCCATCGACCCAGTCAGCCATCTGGTTCATAAACGGAACGGATTCCTCCATGGTTGCAATTACTAAAACATCCGGCCTAGTTTTCCTTAGCGCTTTGAGCTCATTCATCGAAAACAAAGAGAGATTATTCACTCCACTAAAAGTCAAGCCAAAAGCCAGGGTTCTGCGAGCCGCTAACGAATAGCTGTCAGTTCCTGTTACTAGAGCCACCGAACTTTTCTTATCTCTAGCCAAAAGCTCAACCAAAGCATTGTTGTCTTGGCTTATTGTGGTGGCTGTTCGAAAAATCCAGTTGGTTCCATCAACCGAACCATCTATCTCGTCGGCTATCTGCGAAGCCGAGATTATTGAAACCGGGTCTTTGATATTCGCCTGAAGAACTGTTTTAGTGGAGACAGAATCAATAGGTCCAATAACAACATCAACATCGTCTGCCTTTAGTCTGCGAAGTGCTGCCTTTGGATCTGCCGAGCCTATTTCTTCATAGAACAAGGAAGTTTTCACCCCATCATCAAAGAGATCCTCTGCAGCTAGTTTTGTTGCCGCCTTCTGAACTGCACCCGCGAAATAAAGTGGCCCGGAAGAAGTGGTCAAAACACCAATGCGTATCGTCGGAGCTAAAGGCTTGGCATAACTAACCCCAACAAATAAGGCACCTAATAAAACTGCAACAAAAGAAATAACTATCCGTTTAGACATGACATGAGAATAAACAAAACGCCTATCCCAAGTTTTAGTTATCCCCAGTTAAAAGAAAACGGGCCGGTTATTAGCCGACCCGTGATCTTTTGAAGCTATTAGTTAGTGGTTCCGTTGATAGTTGCGTCAGCAATACCCGAGGTTTGCATGTCGTAGTTAGCCAACAGAGTTGCATACTGACCGTCAGCAATCAAAGACTTTAGTGCAGCCTGGATTGCATCGCGTAGCTTGCTATCTGCCTTTAGAGTTGCGATACCCACAAGAGCAGTACCGTAACCGTGAGGGGCAGCTGGGTCGTTAACAACCTCGAAGTACTCGCCGTTACCAGCAGTCTTAGCAGCTGAAGCAGCTACCTGAGCGTCAAGCATGACAGCAACACCCTTGTTTGCACGTAGCGCGTTGTATGCGCTTGGTGCATCTGGCAGAGTGATTACGTTGATTGCCTGCATACCGTTGGTCTTACAGGTTGCGCTCATAGTTGCGTAAAGATCAATCTGTGAAGTTCCCTTTTCAGCAATAGCGGTCTTACCACAAAGGTCGGTTGCGCTCTTGATGTTATCTGGGTTGCCTTTGTTTACGATCATCTGTGAACCAGCGATTAGGTAGTCAACGAAGTCGACCTTAGCCTGACGCTCGATGGTGTCGTTCATGTCGCTGATGATGATGTCGTGAGTTCCAGCTTCTAGAGATGGGATGATGCTGTCGAATGCCTGCTTGTTGAATGTAACATTCACACCAAGCTTCTGACCGATAAGTGCACCAAGTTCAACGTCAAAACCAACTAGCTTGCCGCTTGCATCGTTGTACTCGAACGGTTCCCAAGGAATGTCGCTAGCAACATTGATGCCCTTGTCTAGGTACTTAGCTGGCAGAAGTGCCTGTGCAGCCTTGTCAACTTTTGACTGGTCTACACCGTTGCTGACTGAAGATGAACATCCAGCCAATAGTAGTAATCCGGCTGCAACAGCTGCAACTAGACCTATTTTCTTGTTAGCCATTTTTACTCGCTCTCATTAGTTATTTCGCTTCATTATCTAAAGGACTTTGTTGAGGAAGGCTTTTGTTCTCGCTTCTTGAGGTTTATCTAGAACCTCTTTCGGAGTACCCATCTCAACAATTTGACCCTTGTCGATGAAGACGACTTTGTCTGCAACTTCACGAGCGAAGCCCATCTCATGAGTTACAACAATCATAGTCATTCCAGCCTTGGCTAGACCTTTCATAACATCTAAAACATCTCCAACCAGCTCTGGATCTAAAGCTGAGGTCGGTTCATCAAAAAGCATCAAAGTTGGTTTCATAGCCAACGCTCTAGCAATAGCAACACGTTGCTGTTGGCCACCAGATAACTGTGAAGGATAGTGATCAGCTTTCTCGGCTAAGCCCACCTGAGCTAAAAGCTCCTGGCCTAGTTTCTTAGCTTCCGCAGCTGAAACCTTAGAGACTCCTATAGGTGCTTCAATCACATTCTGCAGTGCAGTCATGTGTGGGAAAAGGTTGAAACGCTGGAAAACCATACCGATTGACTGTCTTTGACGTGCAATCTCGGAAGGTTTCATTTCGTGCAAAACATTGCCTACTTGGCGATAACCCATGAGCTCACCGTTGACGATGATGCGGCCACCATTGATTGATTCGAGGTGGTTTAGGCATCTTAAGAACGTTGACTTACCTGAACCTGAAGGACCAATAATACAAAGCACTTCACCTTGTTCAACCGTCAGGCTAATACCTTTTAGAACTTCGTTAGATCCGTAACGCTTCCTAACTGAACGAGCGTCAACCATCACATTAGTCATCAGCGCTTACCCACCTTAAACGCTCTGCCTTCGCTTCTGGCACCAACAACCGCAAAACCTTTACCGTACTTGCGCTCTAAAGCTCTTTGCGGGAAACCGAGAACAGTCGTCATAACCAAATACCAGAAACCAGAAACCATGAGCAATTCAATCTGAGCTAGGTTAGCTGAAGATATGGTGCTTGCCTGGGTATAAAGCTCTGCAACAGCGATTACCTGCAACAACGAGGTGTTCTTTAACATTCCAATAAATTCGTTACCCATAGGCGGGATGATTACACGCATGGCTTGAGGTAAAACAATTCTTCTCATGGTGTATCCACCAGACATACCTAAAGACTTAGCAGCTTCAACCTGACCTGAATCAACAGCCAAGATACCCGCTCTAACAATTTCCGCAGAGTAGGCAGCTTCGTTTAGTGAAAGAGCGATGATACCCGCCATGATCGCTGGAATCAGTTGGCTGGTCTGACCGCTAAAGAAGATGATGTCTGTAAAAGGAATACCAACAAAAAGGTTTGGGAAGATAATTCCCAGGTAACCCCAGAACACGATTTGCAGCAGCAAAGGTGTTCCACGGAAGAATTCAATGAAACCTGTTGCCAACCATCTTTGCAGTGGGTTTTCGCTTAGCTTCATGATCGCCAAAATTGTTGCTAGAACAGTGGCGATAAACATACAAACCACTGTTACCCAAAGGGTGACAAACATACCTTCAAGGATTCTAGGATCCAGCATGAACTGCACGACTATCTCGTGCTGAATTGATTTGGCTGAATAAATGGCCCATATGAAACCCAGTAATAGAGCCGAGGCAACCCCACCGAAGACCCAACGCCATGGGTGGCGCAGTGGCACCGCAACGACGTCGTCGCTGTTGAACTCTTCTTCAGCCATTGGAACTACCTAACCGTTAGTTACTAAAAATACTATTGCCAAGATGACCCCAAGTTAAACAGATAAGCCCCGAGAATCTCGGGGCTTACTTGAGTTTATAGAAATGTGACCTAGCGAACGATTACAGCCAGGATGTCTCGAGCTGAAAGGACAAGGTATTCCTTGCCATTCATCTTTAGCTCGGTGCCACCATACTTAGAGAAGATAACTCTGTCGCCAACAGCAATGTCCAGTGGAACACGGTTACCGTTGTCATCGATGCGGCCTGGGCCAACAGCAATAACTTCAGCTTCCTGAGGCTTCTCTTTAGCGGTGTCTGGAATTACCAGACCCGAAGCGGTGACCTGCTCTGCCTCAACTGGCAGAACAACAATGCGATCTTCAAGTGGCTTAATTGAAACCGACACGTTGAACCTCTTCTATTTGTTTTGGGAATTTTCGTCTTTTGACGTGCTTTCATATTAGCACTCTCAAGCCATGAGTGCTAACCCTTGGGCTGTTAGCGTTGATGGGTGGACCGCCAATCTTTCCTAAACCTAATCAGCCGTGAGGGCCTAGCTTTGCTGGATTCTGTTGGCGAAATCGACTCTAAGACCGATGTGGTCAAGCTGGTGGCGAAACTGCGTAAAGCAGGTCACAATCCAGAGCTCGTAGGTGATGTTCTAACCCAGGTCAAACTAAGAAGAAAAGCTGAAGCTAAGTTCGGTGATTTTGCTAAAAGCATGCTCTTCACGCAAGCCGGTTTGGAACAAGCATCCAGATTGCAGGTAGCGGCCATTCACGCTGGAAGATTCAGATCTTCAGGGCTTACCCATATTGCTGATCTGGGTTGTGGGATAGGGGCAGAATCTCTAGCTTTAGCCAGCTTAGATTTACTAGTCTCAGCTTTTGAGCTGGATGAAGTAACCGCCGCCATCGCAACGTATAACCTAGCTAACTTCTCTAATGTCACCGTTGAACAGGAAGATGTCACAAAACTTGATTTAGATAAATACGATGGTCTTTTCCTTGACCCGGCTAGACGGGATGAGCGCAAACGTAAGTTCGATCCAATAGATTTCACACCGAACTATGACTTCGTTCTTGAAAGCGCTAGAAAAAAACCAACCATAGTTAAATTAGGTCCAGGTATGGACCATGATCTTATCCCTGACGATGCTGAAGCCGTTTGGGTTTCCGTTGACGGTGAACTAGTTGAAGTTGCTCTATATTTTGGCAAAGTGAAACGAACTGAAGTTTCTAGAGCTGCTCTATTGATAACCAGCAATGGTTTTCATGAGCTAACTTCAGCAAATAAAGCTCGAACCGATGCAGAACTAGGTGAACTAGGTGAATACATCTATGAGCCGGATAACAGCATCATCAGATCACATCTCATAGGTGACCTTGCATTTCAACTGAATCTGAAACTTATAGCTAACGAGATTGCTTATCTATCAGGAGATTCAGTTGACTCCCCTTGGCTCAAAAAATACAAACTAATAGACTCATTGGCCTTCGATAGAAAGAAACTAAAGGCTTATCTCAAAGAACTAAATGTTGGTCCCCTTGAAATCAAAAAACGTGGTGCAGATATCACCCCTGAGCAACTCAGGCGTGAGCTAAACCTCAAGGGAACAAAACCGGCAACCATCATCGTGACCAGAGTTCAAGATCAACACCGCGTCTTGGTAGTTGAACCGGTTAAACAGTAAACCCCTCGCTGTCAGCGAAGGGAATGAAGGGTTTACCGTTGTTACTTGACCGGTGTCTCTAGTTGTTAGGAACCGGAGTTGCGGTTGGGGTTCCAACTGGTGGCACGAAACCACCGTTGTCATCAAAGTTATTGATTGGCCCGCGGTATGGCATTGGGAAGTCATCGATTCGGTGCATCCCATGTCTTGCTTCTAAAACGACATTCAAGATTGTGAACAGGATTCCAAAAGCTACTCCCGCGTAACCTAAAACTATACCTGCAATAGCAAAACCACGACCGTTTTCTTTGCTGTCTTTTAGTTGAGCTAGAGCAATGTGACCGGTGATCACTGCGGCAACAGAACCTAGCAGTGTTAGGCCTGAGGCTAGTGAAACAACAGCCAAGGTGTTTAGCTTGGTGAAATCGTATTTGTTGGACTCAGCCATCAAATCTCCTTAAGATAGTTGGAACTTGTTATGGACTTATTAGAGCAATTGAAACTGGGAGTCACCTGAATTTGGGGTGTGTTTTAAATTGGAGTCTAAGACTGAACTTTGGTGACCTGGAGGGTTGAATTAGCCCCAAAGGCTAGATCGCTAGGGGCAGCACCACTCATAATCAACTGTGCGCCAAGAACAGCAATCATCGCTCCATTATCAGTACACAAATCAAAAGGTGGAATACGAAGTTCAACGCCTGCTTCTAAGCATCTAGCCTGAGCAACTTCACGTAAGCGAGCATTAGCTGTAACACCGCCACCCAATAGAAGCCTTGGAACATCATGTTCCTTGCAAGCGTTAATCGCCTTAGAAACTAAAACATCAACAACAGCTTCACGGAAGCTGGCCGCAACATCAGCTAACTGAATGTCTTCACCTTTGTCTTCTAGAACCTCAACATGTCTTGCAACAGCTGTCTTTAGACCAGAGAAACTAAAGTCATAGCGATGCTCTGCCATATCTTTAGGAAGAGTTAGCCCCCTAGGGAATCTAATCGCAGTTGGATTACCCTCTTTAGCCACCCGATCAATCTGCGGCCCACCAGGATATGGAAGCCCTAGAACTCTTGCCACCTTATCGAAAGCTTCACCAGCGGCATCATCAATCGTTTCACCAAGCAGTGTGACATCGGTTAGCAAATCTCTAACTAACAATAAAGAGGTGTGACCACCAGAAACTAAAAGTGCAATAGTTGGTGTTGCCACTTCTCCATTTGCAAGAATGTCAGCTGCAACGTGACCAACCAAGTGGTTAACCGCATAGATAGGCTTGCCGGTAGCAACAGAGAGTGCTTTAGCCGCCGAAATACCAACCATCAAAGCGCCAGCTAAACCAGGTCCATTAGTAACAGCGATAGCATCGATGTCATCAAGGCTGAGGTTAGCTTTTTCTAAAGCGTCATCTAATACGGGGGTTAGGGCTTCAAGGTGAGCTCTGGCCGCTACCTCAGGAACAACACCACCAAATATCGCATGCTGATCCATTGAAGATGAGATCACATTGGCAAGTAGTTGATTACCTCTAACAATTCCAATCCCAGTCTCATCACAGGAACTCTCAATACCAAGAACGATTGGCTCCTTGTGATTGATGGCTGTTTGCATCACGAAAGCATCGACGTTATCCGGTTGATAGTAGTTCTTGCGAACACCAATCTTTTTGAAGCCAAAGACGTTATAAAGCTTCTGGGCAACAGTGTTATCTGCTCTTACCTCCAAGAAGATTTCAGTTGCACCCAGTTCTTTAGCTTTACTGGTTAGGGTGTTCATCAAAGCCCGACCAAAACCTTTGCCTCTAACAGAAGGTTTGGTGGCAATTGTTTGAATATCTGCTTGATTACTACCAGGCAGTTTACTCAAGCCTGCATAGCCAACAATTTGATCTTCCTCAATAACAACAACATAGAAGGTGTGTGATGCCACAACTTCACTGAGCATTACATCTTCAGACCAAGCGTCATTGATGAAGCACTCATGTTCAATGGCCATGATGCCAGACAAATCTTTTTCTGTTGCTTCGCGAATTAGCATTAGCCGCTCACCCGCTTACCTTTACCCGGAACCGCATCCGGTTCACGAAGATAGATTGGGCTCACATCGTAATTAGGGCCTAGCTCTGTATTGGTTTCACTGAAAGCAATTTGCCCAAGGGCTGCGGCAGTTGCCAACAGGTCAGTTCTCAAATGTGATTCAATATCAATGAAGTCTTTTATGTCTTGCTCTTTGTTGACATTAGGGCCAATAACTCGAGTTGGGATTCCATTAGAAACACCAGAGTATGCTGCCCAGAAAACTTCTTTTCTTCTGGCATCGGTGGTTACCAAAAGTGAACCAGCTGATGGATTTTGCTTGTAAAACTGGAGCGCTATAGCATCTAGTGAACAAACACCAACAAGTTCAGCATTGGCCCCTAATGCGAAGAATCTCGCAGCAGCTAAACCAACACGAAGACCGGTGAAAGGCCCTGGCCCAGCACCAACCACCACTCGATCTATCTCTTTAGCTCTTATCCCGGCTTTGGTCAAAGCGTCACTTAGAGTTTGACCGATGCGTTCGGCATGGGTCATGTTCTCATCGAAGTTCAATTCACTTAGAACAACATCATCTTTCAAAACCGCGACCGTGGTTCCAGCTGAGGTATCTAGAGCAATAGAGAACATTAGAAGTTCACCCCAGCCCAACGCTCACCGAAACCGGTAATAGTTATTTGACGTTCTTCAGTTTGGCCTGAACTGTCACGATCTATTTGAATCTCCAGCCAACTATCGGCAATATCTTCGGTTAGCCCTTTCCCCCACTCAACTAAAACGATTGAACTAGCAAAAGGAATATCTAGGTCATCAAGTTCATAAGCCGAAGCGAGCCTGTATGCATCAACGTGAACTAGAGGCGCACCTTGTCTTTGATGCGTTCTAGCGATAACGAAAGTTGGGCTTGAAACGTTACCCTCAACTTGAAGTCCCCTACCTATACCTCTAGCCAAAGTTGTTTTTCCTGCACCTAATGGACCAATCAAGAGGATTAGGTCCCCTGCCCTAAATTCTTTAGAGATACGAAACCCAAGTTCGTCCATGGCTTCGGCATCAGGAATGACCTGGTTGAGCAAAACAGTCAAGATTTAACCTACGTATTCGCGGATAAAGCGTCCACCCATACGGGTAACAATCTCATAGTTGATGGTCTCGGCAGCATTAGCAAGATCATCAGCTGTTAGGTTATCCGTTCCAAAGAGAATAACTTCATCCCCTGGGCTCACTGAGGCATCACCAACATCAACCACGAACTGATCCATAGCAATCCTTGATTGGATGAAATGCTCTTTCCCGTTAATTAAAACTTTGGCCTTAGTTGAAGCATTTCGTGGAAGCCCTTCGGCATAGCCAACCGGAACTAACGCAAGTGTGGTCTCACGGCTAGTTTTATAAAGATAACCGTAACTAACACCCTCCCCAGCAGGAACTCGCTTAGTTTGAACCACGCTTGCAGTTGCCTTCATCACAGGTTTTAGACCAAACTCTTTAGCTCGGTTATCGCTAAACGGTGAAAGACCATAGAGGGCAACACCAATACGAACCATGTCGTATCTAGCCTGTGGGTAGCTAAGAGTGCCATCGCTTGCTGTTAGATGTCTAACTTCAAAGTTAAGGCCATGGGATTCTGCCTTAGCCAAAGCCTCATCAAATCGAGCTATCTGCGCTAAATCCTCTTGAACTCCGGTTGAAGATAAATGCGAGAAGATACCACTAGCAATAACCTTGCCTTGATCAACCGCGGTCTTGATTAAAGCAAGCAGCTCATCAAGATCCGTTAGAGTCACACCGTTACGTGAGAGACCAGTGTCAACCTTGATGTGAATGCGGCAAGGCTTAGCTAAAGAGTCGCTTGCCTTTGTAATTCTCATCAGTTGATCTGCTGAAGAAACGGCTAGGTCAACATCATGTTTAACAGCAAAAACAAAATCATCGGATGGATCGTGTAGCCAAGCAAGAATTCTTGAAGTGATACCGGCACTTCTCAGCGTCCTAGCTTCTTCAAGATCAGCAACACCCAGGAAATCAATTCCCTCTTGCTCTAAGCGCTTTGCAACTTCAAGCATTCCGTGACCGTAAGCATTTGCTTTAACAACGCCGAGAACTTTTGTTTCTCGGTCAGAGTTAACAAGTTTTCGCATGGTCGAAAGGTTATTAGCTAGAGCACCTAAATCAATAGTTAGTTTTCTCATTAGTTACCTTCCGCAATAACAAAAGCTGTTGCCATGCCACCATCATGACTTATGGATAGATGCCATGAAGTTATCCCCATTTCATCTGCTCTATTCTTGGTGGCACCAGTGATGTTTAGTTTAGGCTTACCCAATTCGTCTTTAGTGATTTCTATATCATGCCAAGCTAAACCTTGCGGATTACCGATAGCTTTGATGACAGATTCTTTAGCTGCCCAAAACCCTGCAAGGGATTGTGCATTAGCTTCTCGTTCGGTTGCTGTAAAGATCTTTTCAGAAAGCCCGGCTGTTTCAGTTAGCTTGCGCTCAAAGCGGGTCAGATCGACCAGGTCTACTCCGACACCAACAATCATGATTACTCGACAGTCACCGATTTAGCTAGGTTACGTGGCTGGTCAACATCAAGACCTTTAGCTGATGAAAGTTCAAGAGCAAAGATCTGTAGTGGAACAACAGCAAGAACCGGAGCTAGCATCTGTTGAACTTTAGGAATAAAGAAAACTTCTTCAGCATGCTTGGCAACTCGCTCATCGCCCTCTTCAGCGACCGCAATAACTTTGGCTCCACGAGATCTAATCTCCTCTATGTTGCTAATAACCTTTGCATGCAAAGAGTCAGGGTCATCCTTTGATGGAACAATAACAATTACCGGTTGACCTGCTTCAATAAGTGCTATCGGGCCGTGCTTTAGTTCACCGGCCGCAAAGCCTTCAGAGTGAATATAGGCAAGCTCTTTGAGCTTTAGAGCACCTTCAAGGGCAATCGGGAAGCCTACGTTACGACCTAAGAATAGAACTGTCTTAGCATCCTTAAAGCTCTTGGCTAGCTCTCTGATGCCAGCGCTACCAGCCAAAACATCGGCTATCTGAGCTGGAAGCTTCAGCAGGTTTCTACCGGTTTCTTGTAATTCACCAAGTGATCTAGTGTTACGGACCTTGGCAACATGTAACGCCAACAAATACATTGAAACTATTTGTGAAGTGAAAGCCTTGGTTGAAGCAACAGCAACCTCAGGTCCCGCGTGAGTATAGAGAACTGCATCTGCTTCACGAGCCAGAGTCGCTCCCTGAGTATTACAAATAGTTAAAACAGTAGCTCCTGCTTCTTTGGCATAACGAGTTGCCATCAGGGTATCCATGGTTTCACCTGATTGGCTAACAGCAACAACCAAAGTGTTTGGTGTCAAAATCGGATCACGATATCTGAATTCGTGTGAAAGCTCAACGCTAACTGGAATACGTGCCCAGCTTTCAATTGCATACTTACCAACTTCTGCTGCATAAGCTGCAGTACCGCAGGCAACCATAATGATTCGATCAACTTTAGGTAACAGGTGAGTTAGCGGAGCAAGCTCTTCAAGGTGAACGCTACCATCGCTTGAAACTCGAGACATCAAAGTGTCTGCAACAGATTGAGGTTGATCTGCAATTTCTTTAGCCATGAAGCTAGGCCAGCCGCCTTTGCTAGCAGCGCTAGCATCCCAGTCAATCAGGAACTCATCGCGTTCAATCTTGTGACCGGCAAAGTTTTCAATCTCAACAGAATCTTTGCGTAAGATAACAATCTCGTCTTGGCCAACTGAAATAGCGCGCTTAGTGTGTTCGACGAAGGCAGCAACGTCACTGCCTAGAAAGTTTTCACCTTCACCCAAACCGATAACCAGCGGAGCGTTTCTTCTAGCCGCTAGAACAACACCTGGCTCGTCCTCATGCATGACCAGGATGGTGAAAGCACCGTGCAGTCTTCTAACCACAGTTCTAAAAGATTCGATAAGGTTCTTGGTTTTGTCGTATTCACGTGCAATCAGGTGAGCTGCAACTTCTGTGTCTGTCTCACTGGCGAAAGAAACACCAGCCTCCATAAGTTCTGATTTCAGTTCAGCGAAGTTCTCAATAATTCCGTTGTGGATCAGGCTTAGCTTTTGGGTATCTCCACCTAGATGTGGGTGGGCATTTCCATCAGTTGGAGCGCCGTGCGTTGCCCAACGGGTGTGACCAATACCTATTTGTGCATCTCCAAGAGGTGTGGCCTCGATATCTTCAACTAGAACAGATAGCTTGCCTGCACGTTTACGAGTTTCTAGGGTTCCTGAGTTATTGATGACTGAGACACCAGCACTGTCGTAGCCACGGTATTCAAGTCTTTTTAGGCCACCAAGTAAGACATCGACCGTTGATTTAGGTCCTACATAGCCGACGATTCCACACATACCTCTAGTTTAAGGCAGAATGGGGATGTGACCGCAGTCAATTACCTTAACGATGCCGAGGCGGTCAGCCCTTTCGTAGAGATTTCACGAGCAGAGTGGGCAGAACTAGCCAAAACAAGCGAAACTCCACTGACTCAAGAAGAGATTGAAAAGATCCGCGGTTTAGGTGATTTCCTTGACCTTCAAGAGGTCACAGATATTTATCTCCCGCTATCTCAGTTATTGAACCTGTATGTGACCCAAACCCAGCAGCTTCACTCGGTCACCAAAAACTTTTTAGATAAATCCCCTAAAAGAACTCCATTCATTATCGGCGTTGCCGGATCGGTTGCTGTTGGTAAATCAACTGTTTCTAGATTGCTAAAAGAACTTCTGTCCAGATGGCCAACCACACCTAAGGTTGCTTTAGTAACCACTGATGGTTTTCTCTATCCAAATGCTGTTTTAGAGCAAAAAGGACTTATGGCTCGTAAAGGTTTCCCTGAATCCTATGATCGTCTAGCCCTTATCAAATTTGTTTCAGATATTAAATCCGGTAAAGAAAACGTAGCCGCACCCCTTTACTCTCACCTAAGTTATGACATCGTTCAAGGTGAAGAAGTAATAGTTGAATCACCTGATGTTGTCATCATCGAGGGTTTGAATGTTTTGCAGCCACCTTCAATCGGTCAAGAAGTTGCGCTAAGCGATTACTTTGATTTCAAGATCTATGTTGATGCGCCAACAGCGGAAATTGAGAACTGGTATCTAGCTAGATTCGAAGCATTACGTGATTCAGCTTTCCAAAACCCAGCATCCTATTTTCATCGCTATGCCCAGATGAATGAAACTAAAGCTTTAGATAGAGCTAAAGAGATTTGGCGAACCATAAACTTACCGAACCTTGAAGAGAACATCATTTCAACCAAATCGAGGGCAACCCTGGTTCTTCAAAAAGGTATCAAGCATCGCGTTGAACGCGTTCTGCTTCGAAAAATCTAGTTAGCTAAATTCTTCTCAACGACCCGAGCAATACGGTCAGCCCAAGAGTGAGCTGTTCCCTCATCGCTAGCTTCAACCATTACGCGAACCAAACTTTCGGTTCCAGAAGCTCTAAGCAGAACACGGCCGGTTGAACCAAGTTCAGCTGTTGCTTCACTGACGATCTGCTGTAATCCAGGGTCTGAATCAACACGCGATTTATCAACGTTTTTTATGTTGATGAGAACCTGAGGATAGGTCTTCATCTGGTTAGCTAACTCCTGCAAAGTTTTACCAGTCCGGTTCACTTCAGCAGCAATCATCAATCCAGTTAGGATACCGTCACCGGTAGTTGCGAAACGACTAAAGATAATGTGCCCAGACTGCTCACCGCCTAAGGTGTATCCACCTTCGCGAATCTGCTCTAAAACATAACGGTCGCCAACTTTTGTCTCAATCATTTCAATGCCGGCTTCCTGCATGCAAATACGAAGACCAAGATTACTCATAACAGTTGCAACCAAAGTATTACGAGCTAGCTCTCCACGAGCTTTCAAAGATAAAGCCAGGATGGCCATAAGTTGATCACCATCAACTATTTGACCGGTCTGATCAACTGCCAAACATCTATCAGCGTCGCCATCATGAGCAAAACCCATGTCTGCTTCATGTTCTAAAACAGCAGACTGCAAAGCACTCATGTGTGTTGAACCATAACCCGCATTGATGTTTAGGCCATCAGGGTCATTACCGATAACGATTATTTGAGCACCAGAGTCAGCAAACACCTGAGGAGAAATAGCCGAAGCTGCGCCATGCGCACAGTCAATAACTATCTTCAAACCCTCAAGAGAATTAGGGATGGCACCAAGCAAATGAACTAGGTATCGATCTTCGGCATCAGCGAATCTTTGAACTCGACCAACACCAGCACCTATCGGGCTTAGAGCTTCTTGATTCATAGCTGCTTCTATTTGATCTTCAATGTGATCTGGAAGTTTATGGCCGCCGGCAGCAAAAAACTTGATTCCGTTATCTGGAGCTGGGTTGTGTGAAGCAGAAATCATCACACCAAAATCAGCATCGAAATCTGCAGTTAGAAAAGCTGTTGCAGGAGTTGGAATAACACCGGCATCAAAAACATCAACACCTGACGAGGCTAAACCTGAAGCAACTGCTGCTGCTAAATATTCACCTGAGATACGTGGATCGCGACCAATAACAGCAATAGGGCGACGACCTTCGTTGCGTGCTTTTTCGCCAAGAACGTTGGCAGCGGCTTGAGAAAGTTTTAGAGCGAGATTAACAGTGAGGTCACGATTCGCAACTCCACGAACACCATCGGTACCAAACAAGCGGGCCATGGTTTAAAGACTAACCGAGCATGTGCTCGAAGCGTATTAACGCTTAGAGAACTGCGAAGCCTTACGAGCCTTCTTAAGACCAGCCTTCTTACGCTCGATGACACGTGCGTCACGAGATAGGAAGCCTGCCTTCTTCAAAGCTGGACGGTTGTTGTCTCTGTCGATCTCGTTAAGCGCACGAGAGATACCTAGGCGAAGAGCACCAGCTTGACCGGCAACTCCACCACCCTGGATGCGTGCAGTAACGTCGTAAGAATCCTGAAGACCTAGAACCTTGAAAGGATCGGTAACTAGCTGCTGGTGCAACTTGTTTGGGAAGTACTCTGAAAGTTCACGACCATTAACCTTGATAACTCCAGTACCAGGCTTGATGCGAACACGAGCAACAGCTTCCTTACGGCGACCAAGACCAGCACCAGGAACAGTTAGCGGTGCACGAGACTTAGCTGGCTTAGTTTCTTTAGCAGCAGGAGTTTCGGTTGTGAAAGATGATGGTGCAGCTTCTACAGCTTCAGCGGTTTTCTTAGTTGGCATGTTTTCCTATTACCTAATGCGCTTACTGCGCTACCTGAGAGATTACGTATGTCTTTGGAGACTGAGCAGCATGTGGGTGCTCGCTACCGCGATAAACCTTAAGCTTTGCAAGCTGGTCGCGACCAAGAGTGTTCTTAGGAAGCATTCCGCGAATAGCCTTCTCAACTGCCTTCTCTGGAGACTTCTCTAGAAGCTCAGCGTAAGTAGTTGCAGTTAGACCACCTGGGTAACCAGAGTGACGGTATGCGTTCTTCTTCTGCAACTTAGTTCCTGTTAGAGCAACCTTGTCTGCGTTGATGATCACAACGAAGTCACCGTTGTCCATGTGAGGAGCAAAAGTAGGCTTGTGCTTTCCACGTAGAAGTGAAGCAGCAGTAGCAGCTAGACGGCCAAGAACAACGTCAGTGGCATCGATAACTAGCCAGTCGTTCTGCAGCTCGTGAGCCTTAGGTGAATATGTACGCACGTTAAAATGCTTTCTGTTTCTTTACGGAGTGTTAGTGAATGAATTCACTTATTTGCCTGAGAACAGGCACCAAGGGTCAAGTTTAGCCCGAAACATCCCTTTTATGCAACCCTGGGTTTAAGCCTAAAATCCCCTAGTTATCATCCAAAGACCGGGTGTGCTGAGTTATCAAAACCTGCTTGCCATAGTCCTTTTCAGCCGGATATCCGACCTCAATAAGGCTTAGACCCTCAGGAGTAACAACCTTGAACGGATGGTGCCTAGAGCGCGATTTCAGGGCTTTTGCAACGTCTTTAGGGGTAGCTCTGCCTGCTCCTACCTTGATTAGGGCCCCAACAATGGATCTGACCATGTTATGGGCAAAAGCATCGGCCATGAGCTCAATCTCAATAACATTGCCCAAATGCTTGTTTCTGGAGACCGTAATAACCTGCAAATTACGAATGGTCGTAGCTTTAGGCTTTGGCTTACTAAAAGCCGCAAAATCATGCAGACCTAGAAACTCCTTGCTCGCAGCCTGCATCGCTTCAACATCTAAAGGATATTTGAGCCAGAGATTAAAGCGAGCCCTAAGTGGATTCCAGCCTGAAGTAGCATCGGCGATGGTGTATCGATAGCGTCTGTGAGTAGCGGCATATCGAGCATGGAATACAGCAGGGACTTCAGTTACCTTGTTGATCCGAATATCTGGATCCAACAAAGAATTCATTTTCAGGCGCATATCTGGATTACGACCCAAACGCTTTAATTGCCCTTTACTCAAATCAACGTGAATAACCTGATGCTCAGCATGAACCCCTGCATCAGTTCTTCCAGCAACCCTTAGACCAAAATCATTATTTGAATCACCAAAGATTTTGTTCATCACAGCAACAACTTCACCGTGAACTGTTCGAAGGCCAGGTTGTTTAGCCCAACCAGTGAAATCGGTTCCGTCGTAACTTAGATCAATCCGAAAACGAGTCAAGCCGTCAACCAATTGGTCAACGGCTTGATTCATGAGATTTGTGTTAGTCGAGATTACTCGGCCTCGTCGGCCTTAGGAGCTTCTTCAGCTGCAGGAGCTTCTTCAGCAACTGCCTCTTCAACAACAGGAGCTTCCTCAACAACAGCAGCTTCTTCGACTACTGGTGCTTCAACAACTGCTTCTTCAACGATGTTCTCGTCAACAACAGTTTCAGGCTCAGTGTGCTCGAGCACTTCCTCAACAACAGCTGCAGCTGCAGTGCCTTTGATTGCGTTGGTTAGCTTGGTCTTAGTTCTCGAAGGCTTAGCAACAACAGGCTCAAGAACAAGTTCGATCAAAGCCATAGGAGCGTTGTCACCCTTACGGAAACCAAGCTTGGTGATTCTGGTGTATCCACCATTACGGTCCTGAACTAGAGGTGCAACGTTAGTGAACAACTCGTGGACAACATTCTTGTCTGTGATGTCGGCCATAACCTGACGACGAGCGTGAAGGTCGCCGCGCTTAGCTAGAGTAACTAGCTTCTCCGCAACTGGCTGAACGCGCTTAGCCTTAGTCTCAGTAGTAGTAATCGCCTTGTGGGTCACTAGCGATGAAGCCAAGTTGTTTAGCATCAAACGCTCGTGAGCTGGAGATCCTCCGAGACGAGGACCCTTAGTTGGGCGTGGCATGTGTTTCTCCTCTTACTTTCTAAACCCGGGCTTACGCCTGGTCGTCCTGGTTAAAACTTGAGCTGAAGTATGCAGCATCGAATCCTGGAACTGCGTCACGGAAACGCAAGCCCATAGAAGTTAGCTTGTCGCGAACCTCATCAACTGACTTAGATCCGAAGTTACGGATGTTCATCAACTGGTCTTCAGTTAGGTTGATTAGTTCGCTTACGGTGTTGATACCTTCACGCTTTAGGCAGTTGTATGAACGAACTGTTAGATCTAGTTCTTCAATAGGCTTTGCCAATGCTGGTGGAAGATCAACTGGAGCGCTAGAAACAGGAAGGTCAATACCTTCAGCGTTCTCATCTAGAGCAGCAGCTAGACCGAATAGGTTAACCAAAGTCTTACCTGCAGAAGCGATAGCTTCGCGAGGAGAGATTGAACCCTTGGTCTCAACATCAACAATTAGCTTGTCGAAGTTGGTGAACTCACCGGCACGAGTTGCCTCAACACGGTAAGAAACTTTTAGAACTGGTGAATAAATTGAGTCAACCGGAATGATTCCGTTGTTAGCGTGATCTGGCTGACGGTTCTGTGCAGCAGTAACGTAACCACGTCCAGCTTCGATAGTTAGAGTCATGTCTAGGTTGCCCTTGTTGACGTGAGCGATAACTAGCTCTGGGTTGTGAATAGTAACGCGAGGGTCGGTTGAAATGTCTCCAGCCTTAACTTCGCCAACGCCGCCTTTAAGACGAACGATAACTGGCTCATCTGCATCCAAAGACACAACAATGTCTTTAACGTTCAAGATAAGTTCAGTAACATCTTCCTTCACACCATCGATAGGTGCGAATTCGTGTGAGATGCCTTCAATCTTGATGCTGGTAACAGCTGCACCAGGAATAGATGAAAGCAAGGTACGACGAAGTGAGTTACCTAGGGTGTAACCGAAACCAGGCTCTAGTGGATCTAGAGTAAAGCGAGCGCGGTTAGGGAAATTGTTGTCAATTTCTTCGTGCAGAACAGGGATCTGTGCAATTAGCACGTTGGTTCCTTTCATTGAGACATCCACTATTTGATATCTCGTTTTTGGGGTTTGCTATTTAGTGGCCACTAAACAGCGCTATTAAGTTGTGAAAGCTGGTGTTGCAAAAACTTCTATTAGAGGCGACGGCGCTTAGGTGGACGACATCCGTTGTGAGCCTGTGGGGTCACATCTGAAATCGAACCAACTTCAAGACCGGCAGCCTGAAGTGAACGGATAGCTGTTTCGCGACCAGAGCCTGGGCCCTTCACGAAAACATCTACCTTCTTCAAACCGTGCTCTTGAGCCTTACGAGCTGCTGCTTCCGCTGCCATCTGAGCTGCGAACGGGGTTGACTTACGTGAACCCTTGAAGCCAACATCACCAGATGATGACCATGAGATAACGGCACCGGTTGAGTCAGTGATAGACACGATGGTGTTGTTGAAAGTGCTCTTGATGTGAGCCTGACCGTTAACGACGTTTTTCTTTTCTTTACGACGAGGCTTGCGAGCTGTGCTCGTTGCCTTTGCCTTAGGTGCTGCCATGAGTTTTCTCCTAAATCCTTATACGAACGCGAGAGCCGGGGCTACTTGCGTGCCGCCTTCTTCTTACCGGCTACAGTGCGCTTTGGACCCTTACGAGTACGAGCGTTAGTCTTGGTGCGCTGACCACGAACAGGTAGTCCCTTACGGTGACGAATACCTTCGTATGAACCGATCTCAACCTTGCGACGGATATCAGCTGCAACATCACGGCGAAGATCACCTTCGACCTTGTAGTTACCTTCGATGTAATCACGAAGAACAACCAACTGGTCATCTGAAAGATCTTTAACGCGAGTGTTCTTGTCGATTTGGGTGTCGGTCAAAACTTTCACACTGCGTGTGCGACCGATTCCATAGATATAAGTTAGGGCGATTTCAACTCGCTTGTCGCGAGGAATATCGACTCCGGCAATACGTGCCATTTGGATTTCTCCTGATGTTTAGAAGGTCTGCAACAGTGTTATCTCAAATATTTATTTGAGCTCTCGCCTTCTCGAGAGGTGCCAGATTAAAAATCTTGAACACTGCTTTGGTTTTTTATTTAGTTATAGGTGTTGCAAAAGCTCTGTGATTAGCCCTGACGCTGTTTGTGACGAGGGTTCTCACAGATGACCATCACGCGACCGTGACGACGAATGACTTTGCACTTGTCACAAATCTTCTTGACGCTTGGGTTAACCTTCATGTCTACTTTTTCTGCTCGTGGTTTTTATTCAAAACCGTTTTTATTTGTAGCGATAAATGATGCGCCCACGATTTAGGTCGTAGGTGCTCAGCTCAACAATCACGCGATCTCCTGGCAGGATGCGAATGTAATGCTGACGCATCTTTCCTGAGATGTGCGCTAAGACCTTGTGCCCGTTAGTCAACTCAACTCTGAACATCGCGTTCGGAAGAGCCTCGTCAACCGTGCCTTCGATCTCGATGACGCCGTCTTTGTTGGCCATATACTCACTTATCTTTTTGCTTTTTTAGTCCCCTAAACACGCGAAAAAACCACTCAATTAAAATGGGATTTACGTGCCAAGACACCAAGAGTTAATCTTAGGACAATTTGGCTTTATATGCTAGTTAAGATTTCACCGGAACTGGGGTAATTCCATAGGGTGCTAGACCCGCTGCCCCACCATCTTCAGCGGTGAGAACCCAAATACCACCAGAATGGCGGGCAACGGTGTGCTCCCAGTGGCTTGAATCCGAGCCATCTTTAGTCGAAACAGTCCAATCATCAGCCAGAATCTTTACAGACTGACTCCCCGCGGTAATCATAGGCTCAATGGCTATAACTAGCCCATTTTCAACAACAGGGCCCAAATCTCTGGTCTGGTAGTTGAAAACAGCCGGATCTTCATGCATTGAACGACCAACCCCGTGGCCAATGTAATCCTGCAGGATGCCAAAAGCTCCTTTAGACCTAATCGCCTTCTCAACAGCTCGACCAACCTCATTCAACCTGGTTGCTGAAGCCAAAGCCGCAATTCCAGCCCAAAGCGAACCTTCACAAGCATCACTAAGAGCTTGCCTTTTAGCCATAAGCTCAGGGTCTCCCCCCGGAACCACAAAACTGAATGCTGAATCACCATTCCAGCCAGAAGGAATGATAGCGCCGCAATCAATGGAGATGATGTCTCCAGCTTCCAAAATACGATCTTTAGATGGGATACCGTGAACCACTTCGTCGTTTATAGAAGAACAAATAGTGTGATGGTAACCGGGCACCAATTTGAAATTACTTGAGCCACCGAGCGATTTGATTTTCGCATCTGCAATCTGATCGAGCTCCAAAGTTGAAACTCCAGGGCGAATAGCTTCTCTAACTGCATTCAGTGCCGCAGCAGTGATTAGACCTGCCTCACGCATTAGCAGAATCTCTGAATCTGATTTATGCGAAATACGTTCGCGTGCCATTAGTTAGCCGGGCTAAGTCCGAGTTTAGTTAGAGCGTTGAGAATTCTTTCAGTAACCTCAGAAACCTGACCTAGCCCATCAATCTCGATAACCATGTCTCTTGAAGAATAGATTTCAATTAGGGGTTGAGTTTGTTCCAGGTATAAGTGTTGACGATGACGAATAACTTCTTCAGTATCATCGGCTCTGTTTTGTTCTTGGGCTCGGTTCAACAATCTTTTGACCAATTCATCCGTGTCTGCAGTTAGCAAAACAACAGCATCCAGTTTTTGATTGCTTGCATGCAGGATGTCATCAAGTTTCAAAACCTGATCACGAGTTCTTGGATAACCATCTAGAAGGAAACCTCTTTGAGCATCCTCGTGACTTAGACGATCTCTAACCAAATCATTGGTAACAGAGTCAGGAACATACTCGCCTTTATCCATGAAGGATTTAGCTAGTAAACCTAATTCAGTTTCAGCTTTGACGTTCGCTCTGAAAATATCTCCAGTTGAGATAGCCGGGATACCGTAAGCGTCAGCAAGAAGAGAAGCTTGAGTTCCCTTGCCGGCACCCGGAGGGCCGATCAAGAGAAAACGGCTCACTTCAGAAGACCTTCGTAGTTACGTTGCTGCATCTGAGCTGAGATCTGCTTCACAGTCTCAAGACCAACACCAACGATAATCAGGATCGAGGTTCCACCGAACGGGAAGTTCTGGTTTGCATTCAAAAGGTTCAAAGCTAGCAGCGGAATCAAGGCAACAAGACCTAGATACAAAGCACCTGGAAGGGTGATTCTGCTTAGAACATACTCAAGGTATTCAGTGGTTGGCTTACCGGCACGGATACCAGGAATAAAGCCACCATACTGCTTCATGTTCTCTGAAACTTCTTCAGGGTTGAAGGTAATTGAAACGTAGAAGTATGTGAAAGCAATGATCAATAAGAAATACATAAGCATGTAAAGCGGGTGATCACCCTTGGTTAGGTTGTTGTTGATCCAGATAACCCAGTCAGCAATCTTTCCGTTCTTGTCTGGGCCATTGAACTGAGCAATAAGTCCAGGCAAGTAAAGCAGGCTTGAAGCAAAGATAACCGGAACAACACCAGCCATGTTTACCTTGATAGGTAGGTAGGTTGCTTGACCACCGTAAGTTCTCTTACCGACCATACGCTTTGCGTATTGAACAGGAATTCTTCGTTGAGATTGCTCAACCAAGATAACCAAAAGAATGATTACGATACCGACCAGGATTACACCTAGCAGAGTCTGAACACCCTTAGTCTGAGCGATTGAGCCCAAGCTTGAAGGGAAACGAGCTGCAATAGATGTGAAGATCAAAAGAGACATACCGTTACCGATACCGTGCTCTGTTACTAGCTCAGCTAGCCACATGATCATTCCAGTTCCAGCAGTCATGGTGATGATCATCAAAGAGATGGCCCACCAAGAGTTATCACTGAAAACGTTGCTAGCACAGTTCGAACCAAACAGTGCACCCTGTCTTGCAACTGCAATCAAAGTTGTTGACTGCAAAAGACCTAGAGCAATAGTTAGGTAACGAGTGTATTGGGTTAGCTTTGCCTGACCTGCTTGACCCTCTTTATAAAGAGTTTCGAAGCGAGGAATAACAACACGTAGCAGCTGAGTGATGATCGATGCTGTGATGTAAGGCATGATACCTAGAGCAAAGATCGAAAGTTGAAGTAGAGCACCACCGGAGAACAAGTTCACCAGTTCGTAGATACCTGAAGTGCTTGTGGTGCCATTGTTCAAACAAGCTTGAACGTTAGCGAAGTTCACAAACGGGGCAGGGATGAAAGATCCCAAACGATAGATGGCAACAATAGCTAGTGTGAACAAAAGCTTGTTACGCAAATCTGGCGTGGTGAAAGCACGTTTGATTGCACTAAACATTACTTTGCCTCCTGTGGCTTGGCTTTACTTATTACTCAGTTACTGAGCCGCCGGCAGCAAGAATCTTTGCCTTGGCAGACTCAGACACTTTGTCAACCTTGACGTCCAGTTTAACGGTTGTCTCGCCCTGGCCAAGAACCTTGACCTTCTCATTCTTGCGAACAGCACCCTTAGCAACCAAAGCTGCAATTGTAACTTCGCCACCCTGAGGGAACAACTCAACTAGAGTCTCGATGTTAACTACCTGGTATTCAACTCTGAACGGGTTCTTGAAACCACGAAGCTTAGGTGTACGCATTACTAGACGAACACCACCACCTTCGAAACCTGGACGAACCTGGTAACGAGCCTTAGTACCCTTGGTACCACGACCTGCTGTCTTACCCTTAGAACCCTCACCACGACCGAAACGAATACGGTCTTTCTTGGCTCCAGGAGCTGGACGTAGGTGGTGCAACTTTAGAAGATTGCTCTTCTCCTGAGGTGCAACAGTCTTCTTAGCTACAGTCTTTTCAGCTGCAGTCTTCTTTTCTTCTGCCATTAGTTGATCTCCTCAACCTTAACTAGGTGTGCAACTGCACGAACTAGACCACGAAGAACCTGGCTGTCTTCCTTGACAACAATGTCGCCAATTCTTTTAAGACCAAGAGTACGTAGAGTATCGCGCTGACGCTGGCTATTGCCAACACCACTCTTAACTTGAGTTACTTTCAAACGAGCTGCCATGATTAGGCACCTGCCTTAGCTGCTTCTTTTGCTGCGGCTTGAGCTCGAAGCAGACCCTTAGGTGCAACTTCTTCAAGCGTTAGACCACGACGAGCTGCAACTGCTGAAGGCTCTTCAAGCTGCTTCAACGCTGCTACTGTCGCATGGACAATGTTGATTGTGTTAGCTGATCCCAATGACTTAGAAAGCACATCGTTAACACCTGCACACTCAAGAACAGCACGAACTGGACCACCAGCGATAACACCGGTACCAGCTGCTGCTGGACGAAGCAAAACAACACCTGCTGCTGCTTCACCTTGAACTGGGTGAGGGATGGTTCCACCGATTCTAGGTACGCGGAAGAAAGACTTCTTAGCTTCTTCAACACCCTTAGCGATAGCGGCTGGAACTTCCTTAGCCTTACCGTAACCAACGCCAACCATTCCGTTACCGTCACCAACAACAACTAGTGCGGTGAAAGAGAAACGACGACCACCCTGGACCACCTTAGAAACACGGTTGATAGCAACAACGCGCTCTAAGAAAGGACTCTTGGTGTCTTCGCGGTCACGACGCTCGCCACGAGGTGCGCGCTCACGTGAACCACGACGAGCATCGCGCTCGTTGGTCTCAGTTGCTACAGCGGTTGCTGCTGCAACATTCTCAGTTGACTCAGTAGACAACTCTTGCTCCTTGTTTTCGTTACTCACAGAACCAAACCACCTTCACGTGCACCATCAGCGATAGCTGCTACGCGACCTGCGTACTTGTTACCACCGCGGTCGAAAACAACCTCAGAGATTCCAGCAGCTTTAGCGCGCTCTGCAAGAAGCAGACCAACAGCCTTTGATTTAGCTGACTTGTCGTCAGATGACTTACGTAGATCTGCTTCCATTGTTGAAGCTGAAACTAGAGTGTGACCCTTAGAGTCGTCAACGATCTGAACGAAAACGTGACGAGCTGAACGAGTTACTACTAGACGAGGACGTGATGCGCTACCTTCAATCTTCTTGCGAAGACGTAGGTGACGACGACCACGAGCGGCTGATTTGCTCTTACCGCGAGTCTTAGGAGTTAGTCCCATGATTACTTACCTGACTTTCCGGCCTTGCGACGAACAACTTCGCCGGCGTAACGAACACCCTTGCCCTTGTATGGCTCTGGCTTACGTAGCTTACGTAGGTTAGCTGCAACTTCACCAACAGCCTGCTTGTCAATTCCAAGCACGGTGATTTTGGTGTTACCTTCCACCTGGAAAGAAATTCCAACTGGTGGCTCAACCACGATTGGGTGAGAGTAACCAAGAGCGAACTCAAGAGCTGCACCCTTAGCTGTTACACGGTAACCAGTACCAACGATTTCTAGACCCTTGCTGAAACCAGCAGTAACGCCTTCGATCTTGTTAGCAATAAGTGTTCTGGTTAGACCGTGAAGTGAACGAGAATCTCTCTCGTCATCTGGACGGGTTACCAAAACGGTGTTGTCTTCAATAACAACTGAGATAGGTGAAGGAACAACGTGAGTCAAGGTTCCCTTAGGACCCTTCACTTCGATGTTTGCACCATCAATTTTTAGTTCGACTCCCGAAGGAATCGCAATAGGCATTTTTCCAATACGTGACATCGTCGATTACCAAACGTAGGCGATAACTTCTCCGCCTACTCCCTTCTTGGATGCTTGACGGTCAGTTAGAAGACCTGAAGATGTGGACAAGATTGCGATACCCAAACCACCAAGAACACGAGGGATCTCAGTTGACTTTGCGTAAACACGCAAGCCAGGCTTAGAAACACGCTTGATACCTGAGATTGAACGCTCGCGGTTAGGGCCATACTTTAGTTCAACGTTTAGAGTCTTACCGACTTCTGCGTCAACAACCTTAACTGATGCGATGTAACCTTCAGACTTTAGAATCTCTGCGATGTTTGCCTTTAGCTTGCTGTAAGGCAAGTTAATCTCCTCGTGGAACGCTGAGTTGGCATTGCGCAGCCGGGTCAGGAAGTCTGCTACCGGGTCTGTCATTGTCATTTGTTTTTATTCCTTTTCTTGTCGGTTTCTGAAAGCTTTACGAGCTAACAGACCTATCCAATTAGTTAGTTGTCATCTTTCGACTTGAAAGGGAAACCTAGAGCTACCAAAAGTGCTCTACCTTCGTCGTCGTTAGAAGCTGTGGTTACCAAGGTGATGTCCATACCGCGTGGGCGGTCGATGCCATCCTGGTTGATTTCGTGGAACATAGTCTGCTCGTTCAAGCCGAAGGTGTAGTTACCCTTACCATCGAACTGCTTGTCTGAAAGACCACGGAAGTCACGGATACGTGGAAGAGATAGAGACAATAGTCTGTCTAGGAACTCCCACATTCTGTCGCCACGCAAAGTTACGTGAGCACCAATAGGCTGGCCTTCACGAAGCTTGAACTGAGCGATTGATTTACGAGCTAGGTTGACCTGAGGCTTCTGACCTGTGATTGCAGTCAGATCCTTGATAGCAAACTCAATTAGCTTTCCATCTTTAGCAGCGTCACCAACACCCATGTTGACCACAATCTTGGTCAAACCAGGTACCTGGTGAACGTTCTTAAAACCAAACTTGCTCTGAAGTTCGCCCTTAATTTCGCTCTTGTATCTAGCCTTTAGACGAGGCTCAATTTTTACGTCAGCCATTAGATTTCCTTACCTGACTTCTTAGCAATACGAGTACGAACAGTCTTCGCCTTGCCATTCTTGGTTACAGTCTCAACCTTGCTACCAAGACGAGTTGCCTTCTTGGTGCTTGGGTCAACTAGAGCAACGTTAGAGATGTGTATAGGTGCTGGCTCAGTAACAAGTCCACCATCCTTCACACCGCGAGCGTTCTCAACAATACGAACGTGCTTGGTCACCAAGTTCAAACCATCAACGATTACTCGGTTGGTCTTCTTGTCAACAGACAAAACAGTTCCAGTCTTACCCTTGTCGCCACCACGAGCTTCAGAAGCTCCAGTGATAACAACTACGGTGTCACCTTTTTTAATGCTGGCCATGATTAGATAACCTCCGGTGCTAGCGAAATGATCTTCATGAACTTCTTATCGCGAAGTTCACGACCAACTGGACCGAAAATACGGGTTCCCTGAGGTTCACCGTCTTTCTTGATAATCACAGCTGCGTTCTCATCGAACTTGATGTATGAACCGTCTGGACGACGGACTTCTTTCTTGGTACGAACGATAACCGCCTTAACGACGTCACCCTTCTTTACGCTGCCACCAGGAATTGCATCCTTAACTGTGGCAACGATAACGTCACCCAAGCTTGCGTAGCGACGACCAGAACCACCGAGAATACGGATAGCTAGAAGTTCTTTAGCGCCGGTGTTGTCGGCAACCTTCATTCTTGATTCTTGCTGAAGCATTCTTCTCTCCTACTACTTAGCCTTCTCGACTATCTCGACCAAGCGCCAGCGCTTAGTTGCAGATAGTGGTCTGGTCTCGTGAATAAGAACTAGATCGCCGATACCAGCGGTGTTGTTCTCATCGTGAGCCTTGATCTTTGTGCTGCGGCGGATAACCTTGCCGTATAGAGGGTGCTTTACGCGATCCTCAACCTCAACAACGATGGTCTTATCCATCTTGTCGCTAACAACGTAACCACGACGGGTCTTGCGGTCTCCGCGGTCTAGAGTCTTCTCAACTTCAGCCATGGTTATGCCTCCTCAGTTTCGGCAGCTACTTCAGTTGCCTTAGATTTGCTTGCAGTCTTCTTTACAGGAGCAGCTGCAACAACAGCGCGAATACCTAGTTCACGTTCACGAAGAACAGTGTAGATACGAGCGATGTCACGCTTAACAGCCTTGATGCGACCGTGGCTTTCAAGCTGACCGGTAGCTGACTGGAAGCGTAGGTTGAACAACTCTTCCTTAGCCTTCTTCAGCTCTTCGACCAAAATTGAATCCTCAATTGCGTCTAAAGACTCTGGGGTTAGGTTCTTTGAACCGATCATTATGCGTCACCTTCTTCACGCTTGATAATGCGAGCCTTAAGCGGAAGCTTGTGAATCGCACGAGTCATAGCTTCGCGAGCTACTTCCTCAGAAACACCAGACAGTTCGAAAAGAACGCGGCCTGGCTTGACGTTAGCTACCCACCACTCAGGTGAACCCTTACCGGAACCCATACGAGTTTCAGCAGGCTTCTTAGTTAGCGGGCGGTCAGGGAAGATGTTAATCCAAACCTTTCCACCACGCTTGATGTGACGGGTCATAGCAATACGTGCAGCTTCGATCTGACGGTTGGTAACGTATGCAGGAGTTAGAGCCTGAACACCCCACTCACCGAAAGAAACCTTAGTACCACCAGTTGCAGCACCACTACGCTTTGGGTGGTGTTGCTTACGGTGCTTAACTTTGCGTGGAATCAACATGTTTATGCCTCAACCTTCTCAGCGTCCTTTGGACGACGACCGCCACGGCCTTCGCGCTCAGAACGAACTGGCTTAGCGTTAGCCTGCTCACGTGCTAACTCTTTGTTTGTGATGTCACCCTTGTAAATCCAAACCTTTACACCGATGCGACCGAAAGTGGTCTTAGCTTCGTAGAAGCCGTAGTCGATGTTGGCACGAAGAGTGTGAAGTGGAACGCGTCCCTGACGGTAGAACTCTGAGCGGCTCATTTCTGCTCCACCTAGACGACCTGAACACTGAACACGGATACCCTTAGCACCCTGACGCTCAGCACCCTGCATACCCTTACGCATTGCACGACGGAAAGCAACACGAGCTGCTAGCTGTTCTGCAATACCCTGAGCTACTAGCTGTGCATCCATTTCTGGGTTCTTAACCTCAAGGATGTTTAGCTGGATCTGCTTCTTGGTTAGCTTCTCTAGATCTGAACGGATAGCTTCAGCAGCTTCACCGCGACGACCGATAACTAGACCTGGACGAGCTGTGTGAATGTCGATGCGAACACGGTCACGAGTTCTTTCGATCTCGATGTGAGAAACACCGGCACGGTCCAAACGGTCAGTTAGCAACTGACGGATACGGATGTCTTCAGCAACATAGTCCTTGTAACGCTGACCTAGTTTGGTTGAATCTGCAAACCAACGTGAACGGTGATCTGTTGTGATTCCTAGTCTGAAACCGTATGGGTTTACTTTCTGACCCATTACTTGTTCCTCGCCTTCTGTGCGGTCGCCTTAGCAACGATCTCGTCTGGAGTTGAAACCACAACTGTGATGTGGCTTGTGCGCTTAAGGATCTGTGCAGCTCTACCCTGTGCGCGAGGCATGAAACGCTTCATAGTTGCGCCTTCGTCAACGTAAGCAGCTGAAACGATCAAGTCGCTCTCATATAGACGAACGTTAGCGGCTTCCGCCTTAACCCTTGCGTTAGCGATAGCAGATGCAATTAGCTTGTTCACTGGCTCAGCTGCACCCTGAGGAGCAAACTTAGTCAGAGCAAGCGCCTCTTCAGCACTCTTGCCACGGATTAGGTCGACAACACGACGAGCCTTCTGAGGTGTAATGCGAACACTACGTAATTTAGCGATAGCTTCCATGATTACTTTCTGCGACCCTTCTTGTCATCCTTCACGTGACCACGGAAGGTGCGGGTAGGTGCGAATTCGCCAAGCTTGTGACCAACCATGGTCTCAGTGACGAAAACTGGGATGTGCTTACGACCGTCGTGAACAGCGATGGTGTGACCCAACATTGCTGGAACGATCATTGAGCGGCGTGACCAGGTCTTGATCACGTTCTTGCTATTAGCCTCATTCTGCTTAGCAACCTTTTGGAATAGGTGCTCATCAACGAATGGGCCCTTCTTTAAACTTCTTGGCATATTCTTCTAGCTCCTACTAGTGGCTTCCACGTGGACGACGGCGAACAATCATCTTGTCGCTTGGCAAGTTTGGCTTACGGGTGCGGCCTTCAGCTTGACCCCAAGGAGTCACTGGGTGACGTCCACCAGAAGTCTTACCTTCACCACCACCGTGAGGGTGATCGACAGGGTTCATAGCAACACCACGAACAGTTGGGCGGACACCCTTCCAACGCTTACGGCCTGCTTTACCCCAGTTGATGTTCGACTGCTCAGCGTTACCAACTTCACCGATGGTTGCGCGGCAACGAGCATCGACGTTGCGGATTTCGCCTGAAGGCAAACGTAGTTGAGCCATTCCACCATCTTTAGCAACTAGACGGATAGAAGCACCAGCTGAACGACCCATCTTTGCTCCACCGCCTGGCTTAAGCTCGATAGCGTGAATAACAGTACCAACCGGAATGTTCTTCAAAGGAAGAGCGTTACCTGGCTTGATGTCAGCGTTTGCACCCTGCTCAATCTTGTCGCCCTGCTTTAGCTTGTTAGGAGCGATGATGTAACGCTTCTCTCCATCTGCATAGTGAAGCAAAGCGATACGAGCAGTACGGTTTGGATCGTATTCAATGTGCGCGACAGTAGCTGGAATGCCATCCTTGTCGTGACGACGGAAATCGATTACGCGATACTGACGCTTGTGTCCACCACCGATGTGACGAGTGGTGATACGACCTGAAGCGTTACGACCACCAGTTTTTGGTAGCGGACGCAGCAGAGACTTCTCAGGTGTGGTGCGTGTGATCTCAGCAAAGTCTGAAACCGAAGCGCCTCTACGACCTGGAGTCGTTGGCTTATATTTACGAATACCCATTATTTATCTGCCTTATCCGATGTTGCTAAACAGGTCGATTGAACCACTCTTTAGAGTGATGATTGCACGCTTGGTGTCCTTGCGCTTACCCATACCAAACTTGGTGCGCTGAGTCTTACCAACACGGTTCAAAGTGTTAACTGAAGCAACCTTGACGTTGAAGATAACTTCAATTGCCTGCTTGATTTCAGTTTTGTTTGAACGAGGATCAACTTCGAAGGTGTACTTACCCTGATCAATCAGGTTGTATGACTTCTCTGAAACTACCGGACGGAAAATAATGTCACGAGGGTTCTTAGTTGTGTTAGTCATTTTTACGCCTCCTTCTTTGAGTTAGCGATGAACTCTTCAATTGCAGACTTAGTGAAAACTAGGTCGTCGCAATTCAAGATGTCATATGCGTTTAGCTGGTCAACTGGGATAACGTGAACGTTGTTCAAGTTACGTAGAGACAAGTAGCTCACTTCATCAGTTCTGTCTAGAACAACTAGAACGTTCTTCTGCTTTGTGAACTTAGCAAGATAAGCCTGAGCTGCCTTAGTTGAAGGCTTCTCAGCTAGAGATAGAGACTCAACAATGTGAAGACGGTTGTTGCGAACTCTGTCAGTAAGTGCCTGCAAGGTTGCAGCCTTGATCATTTTCTTTGGTGTTCTCTGGTCGTATTGACGAGGCTTCGGACCGTGAGTAATGTAACCACCGCGCATCTGAGGAGCACGTAGCGAACCTTGACGTGCGCGACCTGTTCCCTTCTGAGCGAAAGGCTTCTTACCAGTACCTGAAACTTCACCGTGACGCTTGGTTGACTGTGTACCCTGTCTAGCAGCAGCTAGCTGAGCAACAACAACCTGGTGAACCAAAGGAATGCTGATTTGAACATCGAAAAGGTTCTTGTCTAGTTCAACTGAACCAGCCTTGTTACCTTGGATGTCTAAAACGTCTACGTTAGTCATTTGGATTACGCACCCTTCTTAACTGCATTGCGAACGAAAACCAAAGAACCCTTAGATCCTGGAACTGCACCCTTGATAAGCAGCAGACCGTTCTCGGCATCAATGCCGTGGATGGTTAGGTTCAAAGTTGTAACGCGGTCCTGACCCATACGACCAGCCATACGTGTTCCCTTGAAAACACGACCCGGTGTAGTGGTAGCACCAATCGAACCCGGCTTACGGTGGTTACGGTGAGCACCGTGAGATGCACCAACACCAGAGAATCCGTGACGCTTCATGTGACCTGCGAAACCTTTACCCTTGCTGGTTCCAACAACGTCAATGGTCTGACCAACTTCAAAAAGGTCAACACCTAGTTCTTGTCCAACAGAGTAAGAATCTGCTTCAGCAGTTCTGATCTCAGCTAGGAAACGACGAGGAGTAACTCCAGCCTTAGAGAAATGACCGGCGTCAGGCTTGTTAACCTTACGTGGGTCAATTGCTCCATAGGCAACCTGAATAGCCTGGTAGCCATCAGTGTCCATGTTCTTAATCTGAGTAATAACATTTGAGCCTGCTTCAACAACAGTGATAGGAATCATCTTGTTGTTGGCATCCCAAGCCTGAGTCATACCAAGCTTGCGGCCCAGTAGTCCCTTTACATTACGTGTGATAGTCATCGGTTCTTCCTTAGAGCTTGATCTCGATGTTTACGTCAGCAGGAAGGTCGAGACGCATCAATGAGTCAACTGCCTTAGGAGTTGGGTTGATGATATCGATCAAGCGCTTGTGGGTGCGCATCTCGAAGTGCTCGCGACTGTCCTTGTATTTGTGTGGTGAACGAATCACCGCAATAACATTCTTTTCGGTAGGTAGTGGTACTGGACCAACAACCTGTGCACCGGCACGGGTAACGGTGTCAACGATCTTGCGCGCCGATGAATCGATGACCTCGTGGTCGTACGACTTTAGTCGGATGCGGATCTTTTGATCTGCCATTATGACTCGCTTTCTTGACGCATAAAACGTCAATAACTAGCAGCACTTCTTAATTTGCACCACTATTTATCTGTCAAACCCAGTCGCCTGGGGCCTTGCCCGACCCACGCACTCGGGTGTGTCGTGGGCTTTCACACACGACAAAACCAAAAGCTTTGATCGGTTAAATTTGCGGTTCTGCTGCGGCCGGACCCGCCGTAGCGGTTCACTTTGCCTGCAGTGGTTCATCCAAGATAGGACGACAACACATGAACTTTCTAATCTTGGCACAACATACCGTGTCAATGCAAGTCCAAGTAGGAAAAAAGTCTATTATTTGTCCCCCAAAGTAGGGACTGAAGTCAACTTGCAAAAACCCATCCCAAAACTTAGCCTATTTTGACAAGGAGAGAAAATGCCAAATTACGATGAAAACGATCCAGTTTTAGGGCTATTCCAGCCAAAGCGAACCGACCACGTTGTCTATTGCTGTGGCGTGATTCCTATGGTCTCCATAGTGGGCCTAGTTATCGCCCATTTCACTCAGGTTTTGCCTTTTTAGCTGACCCAACCAAACCTGCAGTAACGAGTTCTTTTTGGTGAGTGTTCATAAACCTTCGTTCAATTAGGACGTGGAAAGCCCTAGAAATCACTAAAGCTAAGGGCAAAACCACTAAATACATCAAAGTCGCCTGAATTCCAGCACTAAAAGCTGAAGGCAGAAGCAGTAGATTACCCAAAGCCAGCAGCGGGCTATGAATCAGGTAAATGGAGTAGGACATGTTTCCTAGTTCCAACATCGGTTTACTGCTCAAGAACCTGTTTACAAAATTCCGTCCATTTTTAGCCAACCAGACCAATAACAGCGCAACACTGAGCCCTATAAGAACTTCAGCTGCTGCTTTATTTCTCTCGCCAAAGCTTGGATCATAGAAAATGTAGCCAAAAGCTAAAACTGAAGGCAACCACAGGCCTCTTCCCTTCATTCTTGAGTTACCAGCTAGCTCGGCTGCCAGCATGCCAAGAGCAAAAAGCAAGACATACCACTAATGTCCAACTATGGCATCCCAGGTGACAGGTAATTTGTCATCCCACTTAGTTCCGGACTGAGTTTGCATAACAGGGACGCTATAAATCAGAATCAAGCTCAAAATCAAGGCAGCCCAATAAGGAGTAACTATCCGCTTGAATCTTCTAAAGAAGTAAGTTTTTAGGCCTTTAGGGAATTTGTATTCAGTATTTCTAGCCACAGGGATCATCAAAACGAATCCAGATAGAACAATGAATATAGGTACCCCTAGGTAACCATTTCTAGTAAACCAAAACAACTGTGGCAGTTTACCGGCAGCAGTTCCCGCTAAACCTATGTATAAAGAAGTATGAAAAATAGCAACAGCTAAGGAGGCTAACCCTCTCAGCCCGCCAACATACCTTGAATCAAAGCTCTCTTGATTCCTAGGCCTAAAACCCATCATTTCTAAAGATTACAACTGAAACGTCTAGAGCTTTGGTGTCCCCCTAAAAAGGGACATCTTTCTATCCACACATCAAATAAGTTCCCCTAAAATCTAAATCAAGGAAAGGGGTAAAAATGGAAGACAAAGAATTCAACAGAAATGTATTCGGCATAGTTACCAACTCTGACGGCTCAATCAAGATGTGTTGCGGTGTCATCCCAATGATTGGTATCTTCATCGCCGCAGGTGCAGCTATCCTTCAAAACATCAGATTGTCCTAGGGGATCAAAAATGTCACACAACCAATTTCCAGTAAATATCTTCACTGCGTATCGAGACCCAGATGGGACAGTCCACTCTGGTTGTTGCATTCCCGGCATGGTTGCATTATTTGTTGCAGCTGGTACCGGTATCTACCAAATCATTCAGGTTGTTAGCTAAAACCTTAAATAAAAAGACCTCCGAGTTTCCTCGGAGGTCTTTTTTTGAAGTTCTTTAGAACTACTTGGTGATCTTGGTAACAGTACCAGCACCAACAGTACGTCCACCTTCACGGATAGCGAAGCGCAGACCCTCTTCCATAGCGATTGGCTGAATAAGCTCAACTGCCATTTCGGTGGTGTCGCCAGGCATAACCATTTCAGTTCCAGCTGGCAAGGTTATAACACCTGTTACGTCAGTGGTACGGAAGTAGAACTGTGGACGGTAGTTTGAGTAGAACGGGTTGTGACGACCACCCTCATCCTTTGAAAGGATGTAGACGTTACCGTCAAAGCCAGTGTGAGGTGTGATTGAACCAGGCTTAACAACAACCTGTCCACGCTCAACATCTTCACGCTTGGTTCCACGAAGCAATAGACCTACGTTTTCGCCGGCCTCTGCATAGTCAAGTAGCTTACGGAACATTTCGATACCGGTAACGGTGGTCTTCTGCTTCTCGCGAATACCAACTATCTCGACTTCGTCGTTCACGTTAACCTTTCCACGCTCAATCTTGCCGGTGATAACAGTTCCACGACCAGTGATTGTGAAAACGTCTTCAACAGGCATTAGGAATGGCTTGTCTAGGTCACGAACAGGCTCAGGGATGTTTGCATCCACTGCGTCCATAAGGTCAAGAACGGTCTGACCCCACTTAGCGTCGCCTTCAAGAGCCTTAAGAGCTGAAACCTGAACAACTGGAGCAGTGTCGCCTGGGAACTCGTACTGGTTTAGAAGGTCGCGGACCTCAACCTCAACAAGCTCTAGGATTTCTGCATCGTCAACCATGTCTGACTTGTTTAGAGCAACAACGATGTATGGAACACCAACCTGACGAGCAAGTAGTACGTGCTCCTTGGTCTGTGGCATAGGACCGTCAGTTGCAGCAACAACAAGGATGGCACCATCCATCTGTGCAGCACCGGTGATCATGTTCTTGATGTAGTCAGCGTGACCTGGAGCGTCTACGTGAGCGTAGTGGCGCTTCTCGGTCTGGTACTCAACGTGTGAGATGTTGATCGTAATACCACGCTGCTTTTCTTCAGGTGAGTTATCGATCTGGTCGAACGCATATGATGCGTTCAAGTCTGGGTACTTGTCGTGAAGCACTTTAGTGATAGCTGCAGTCAAAGTGGTCTTACCGTGGTCAACGTGACCGATAGTACCGATATTGACGTGCGGCTTGGTGCGTTCGAATTTCGCCTTAGCCATTTATAGGTCCTCCTCAGGACTCGTCGTATCCCAAGGGCATGATTTATGCCCTACAAGATTTGGGGGTTTACTAATTTACTATCTTACTCAGAAAAGCTGATTCTAGGAAGCCCTAGAACCTACTCGCCCTTGCTCTTTTGAACGATTTCATCAGCAACAACCTTTGGAACCTCTGAATAAGATTCGAAGGTCATTGAGTAAACCGCACGACCCGAAGTCTTCGAGCGTAGGTCTCCAACGTAACCGAACATTTCAGACAATGGCACTAGGGCGCGAACGACCTTGACACCAGTGGCGTCGTCCATTGACTGAATCTGTCCACGGCGAGAGTTAAGGTCACCGATAACATCACCCATGTATTCCTCTGGGGTACGTACTTCGACGGCCATCAACGGCTCGAGTAGGACAGGTTGTGCCAGGCGAGATGCTTCTTTATAAGCAATCGATCCGGCAATCTTGAAAGCCATTTCAGATGAGTCAACATCGTGATATGCACCATCAAGAAGAGTAGCTTTCACACCCACAACAGGGTATCCAGCCAAAGTACCAACGAGCATTGCATCCTTGATACCAGCGTCAACTGAGGGAATGTATTCACGAGGAACACGACCACCAGTTACAGAGTTAACGAATTCGTAAGTCTTGTCGCCTTCAACTTCCATAGGCTCCAACTTGATCTGCACCTTAGCGAACTGACCAGAACCACCAGTCTGCTTCTTGTGGGTGTAGTCATACTTCTCAACAACGCGCTTTAGAGTCTCGCGGTATGCAACCTGAGGCTTACCTACGTTAGCTTCAACTTTGAACTCGCGACGCATTCTGTCAACAAGGATGTCAAGGTGCAACTCACCCATACCTGAGATAACAGTCTGACCAGTTTCCTGATCCTGCTCAACGCGGAAAGTTGGGTCTTCTTCAGCAAGCTTCTGGATAGCTAGACCTAGCTTCTCTTGGTCGCTCTTAGTCTTAGGCTCGATTGCAACAGAGATAACTGGCTTCGGGAAAGTCATTGACTCAAGAACAACTGGGCTAGCGATGTCACAAAGAGTGTCACCAGTAGTGGTGTCCTTAAGACCGATAGCAGCATAGATGTGACCAGCGGTTACAGACTCAACAGGGTTTTCCTTGTTGGCGTGCATCTGGAACAACTTACCAATGCGCTCTTTCTTGTCCTTGGTTGAGTTCAAGACCTGGTCACCCTGGTTAGCTTGACCTGAGTAAACACGAATGTAGGTTAGACGACCGAAGAATGGGTGAGTCATAACCTTGAAAGCAAGAGCTGCGAAAGGCTCAGTAGCCTTAGGCTCGCGCTTGATGATCTTCTCTTCATCGCGGATATCGTGACCTTCAACAGCTGGAACATCTAGAGGTGAAGGAAGGTAGTCGATAACTGCATCTAGCATCGGCTGAACACCCTTGTTCTTGAAAGCAGAACCACAAAGAACTGGGTAAAGCTGTGAAGAAACAGTTAGCTTACGAATAGCACCCTTGATTTCAGCAACGGTTAGCTCTTCACCAGCGAAGTACTTCTCCATAAGAGCGTCATCAGCTTCAGCAACAGTCTCCAAAAGAGCCTGACGGTATTCATCAGCCTTAGCCTTCATATCTGCTGGGATCTCTTCGATGGTGTACTTAGCACCCATCTCAACATCTCCACGCCAGGTTAGAGCGCGCATTTCAACTAGGTCAATAACACCTTCGAAAGTTGACTCAGCACCGATAGGAAGTTGAATAACTAGAGGTCTAGCACCTAAACGCTTAATGATTGTGTCAACGGTGAAGTAGAAATCAGCACCAAGCTTGTCCATCTTGTTTACGAAACAGATACGAGGTACGTCGTACTTGTCAGCTTGACGCCAAACAGTTTCAGACTGAGGCTCAACACCTTCTTTACCATCGAACACTGCAACAGCACCGTCTAGAACACGAAGTGAACGCTCAACCTCAACGGTGAAGTCCACGTGTCCAGGGGTGTCAATGATGTTGATCTGGTTCTTGTTCCAGAAACATGTGGTCGCAGCTGAGGTAATGGTAATACCACGCTCCTGCTCCTGCTCCATCCAGTCCATGGTGGCAGCACCATCGTGCACCTCACCAATCTTGTGAGTAATACCGGTGTAGAACAAGATGCGCTCAGTGGTAGTGGTTTTACCAGCGTCAATGTGCGCCATAATTCCAATGTTGCGAACCTTGTTTAGGTCGGTCAATACTTCTTGGGCCACGATTTTCTCCGAAACTAGTTACTTGATTATTTGTCTTACTAAATAGAACAACCGCTTGCTAAACAAAAAGTTAACAAGCGGGAGCTCAAAGTTTTTACCAACGGTAATGTGCGAAAGCCTTGTTTGACTCAGCCATCTTGTGGGTGTCTTCGCGACGCTTAACAGCAGCACCAAGGCCGTTGCTTGCATCTAGAATTTCGTTCATCAAACGTTCCATCATGGTCTTCTCGCGACGATCCTTCGCGTAGCCAACCAACCAGCGCAGAGCCAAAGTGTTTGCACGGTGTGCCTTAACTTCAACTGGAACCTGGTAGGTTGAACCACCAACACGACGTGAGCGAACCTCAACGGTTGGACGAACATTGTCTAGAGCTTTCTTCAAAAGAACAACCGCGTCTGTGCCGCTCTTCTCTGATGCGCCAGATAGAGCACCGTAAACGATTGACTCTGCTGTTGACTTCTTACCATCAAGAAGAATCTTGTTTACCAAAGTTGTAACAACTTGTGAACCATACACTGGATCAGAAACAACAGGCTTCTTGGTTACTGGACCTTTACGAGGCATTACTTACCCTTCTTTGCACCGTATTGGCTGCGAGCCTGTTTACGGTTCTTAACTGCTTGGGTGTCTAGAGCACCACGGACAATCTTGTAACGAACACCAGGAAGATCCTTAACACGTCCACCACGAACAAGAACCATTGAGTGCTCCTGTAGGTTGTGACCTTCACCTGGAATGTATGCGGTAACTTCAATACCGTTTGAAAGCTTCACACGTGCAACCTTACGCAAAGCCGAGTTTGGCTTCTTAGGTGTGGTTGTGTAAACACGGGTACAAACACCGCGACGCTGTGGACTTGCCTTAAGAGCAGGCGTCTTAGTCTTACTAGCCTTAGCGCTGCGACCCTTACGGACCAACTGCTGAATTGTTGGCACTACTTCTCCTTGTTCAATTCGACTGCATCCACAGTCGAGCTTTATCGTTTCTTAGACACAGCGAAAGCTGAATCTGAAAATCTGTTTTGTCCCACTGAAGCCTTTGAGGCTCTAGGTCTGATCTAAAAATAGACCTTGCTTAGCCTACCTGAAATCACTCCAGTGGGTCAAACAGAATTTTTGGGTTATTCCTTGCCTTCTGACCATTCGTCAAGATTGACACTGAATAGGTTGGCTGGGGCAAAGCTATCCTGAGGCTCTGAGGCTGCCGGAGCATCCCAGATACGGTTAGGATAGCGGGCTGCCTTAGCCTCCTCGGTGGCCTGAACGTCCACATTACGGTAGTTAGCCATACCGGTACCGGCAGGGATCAACTTACCAATAATGACGTTCTCCTTCAGACCTTCAAGCTTGTCTTCGCTACGGTCTAGGGCTGCCTGAGTCAAGACTCGGGTAGTTTCCTGGAACGATGCGGCAGACAACCATGACTGAGCAGCCAATGAAGCACGGGTCATACCCATAACTTCTTGACGTGCTGAAGCAGGCTTCAAACCAGAGGTTTGAGCTTCACGGTTCTTCGACTGGAAGCGGGTACGGTCAATAACTGCACCTGGCAACATTTCAGTGTCACCAGAGTCAATTACGGTTACCTTACCTAGCATCTGACGAACGATAACCTCAAGGTGCTTATCGTGCAATGGAACACCCTGTGAACCATAGATCGCCTGAACACCCTTGATGATTTCGTATGCTGCCCACTTTGGACCTAGAACAGATAGCACTGCGTGTGGGTTAGGGGTACCGTCGATGACGTATTCTCCCTGACCAACCCAGTCGCCTGGCTGAACTAGCAATTCAGATTCAATGTCTCCCGCTGGGATAGTTGCAATCTTGTCCTTCGGTGATAGCTTCTGGAAGGTCTTAGAAGTTGAACGGCTGAACGCGTAGTTCTGAGCAATCTTCTCTGCTTCTTCGTAACCTTCATCTGAAGGAGTGATGAAGACATCAACTTCCTTCACGATTCCGAACTTAGAAATTAGATCAGTTGCCTTAACAACAGTTCCAGCTTCAACCTTGGCCTTCTTGAACTTCACTAGAGCCTCAGCGTCAACAACAGGATAGGTAACTAGACCATCAGCAAGAACCTGACCGTTAGTAACCATGTCACCAACCTTGGCAAACACACGCTGCTTTGACTTGTTACCGTCGTGAGCAAATGGCACTAGTTCGTAACGAACCTTAGCCATCAAACTCTTAGCACGCTTGTTCTCTGCCTGAATCTCGTTTAGCTTCTCGTCAGAAAGGTTGATACCTGGCTCTAGACGTGGAGTAACGGTACGGTCAACAGTAACTTCGATGTAGTCATCAGTGATCTTGGTAACTTCACCAGCTTCTGCAACAACAACAGCTTTACCAGCCTTAGTTGTGTCAGCAACCTTTGCTCCATCCTTGTCATCAACTGCGAATACCAACTGAGCAACAATCTTGTTCTTTGTTGCCTTGTCGTCAACCTCATCGATTGAACGGATAGTGACATCCTTGTTGAAAGTCATGAACTCACGACCAGCAGCCTTCAGTTCGATGCGACCTGGCCAGAAAGCTAGGACACCGACCTTACCCTGACGCCAACCTGGACGAGCTTCAAGCAAGTCAGTCACACCAGTAAGACCCTGGGTGATGTCATAAGAAATCAGACGCTCAACACGAACCTTCTGACCACCAATTGACTTCAAGATAGTTCTCTTGGTTGTTGCTGCCGCTGCACCACCGGTGTGGAAAGTACGCATAGTTAGCTGAGTACCAGGCTCACCGATTGACTGTGCAGCGATGATACCGATAGCTTCACCCAACTCAACCGGCTGGTTGGTTGCAAGTGAAACACCGTAACATGCAGCACAAACACCGCTGATTGCATCACAAGTGAATACTGAACGGATCTTCACAGTCTCAACGTCAGCTGCCTTCAAGATGTTAACCAACTCGATGTTCACTGAATCGTTGCGCTTAGCAATAACCTTGCCATCTGACTTCACATCTTCAGCAAGGTTACGCTGCATGATTGAAAGTTCAATGTTTGAGTCATCCCAGTTACCGTCAACGTCCTTTAGAGACTTCTCGAGGTAACGTGAAGTGCCACAGTCAGCTTCGCGAACGATAACATCCTGTGCTACGTCAACTAGACGACGAGTTAGGTAACCAGCAGCAGAAGTCTTCATCGCAGTATCAGCGTTACCCTTACGAGCACCAGTTGCGTTAATGAAGTATTCGTTAGCAGTTAGACCAACCAGGTAGTTACCCTTAACAGGCATCGGAGCAAAGTCACCAGAAGATGTTGCAACCGGTCCACGCATACCTAGAACAGAACGAATCTGAATCCAGTTACCACGAGCACCTGATTCCACCATCATGCGGATAGCGTTACCCTGAGGAATTTCAGACTGAAGAAGTTCCTGGATTTCGTTAGTTCTCTTGAACCATAGAGCTCCAAGTTCGTCACGACGCTCAAGATCAGTGATACCACCGATGTTGTATTCAGATTCGATACGTGAGTGTTCCTTCTCACCATCCTGAATCATCTTCGCGCGCTGCTTGTCGAACTTGCCTTCGAAGTCGAAGTTAGCATCAGAGATAGCCATAGAAACACCTGAACGGGTAGCCCAGTAGAAACCAGCATCCTTGATGCGGTCAAGAGCTTGAGCAACTTCAATGCGCTCACACTTTTCAACCATAAGTTCAAGAATCTTAGAGATCTGCTTCTTACCGACCTGCTCTTCAACCCACTGGAAACCTTCAGGTAGTGTCTGAGTGAACAAGGTTCTACCTAGAGTAGTTTCCTTGATGTTGCCATCAATACGGATCTTGATTTGAGCCTGAAGATCTAGGTTATGCATATCGAATGCAAGCTGAGCTTCAGCAACAGATCCGAATACACGACCCTCTCCTAGTCCACCTTCTTTAATGGTGGTCATGAAGTAAAGACCGATGATCATATCCTGTGAAGGTGTAGCCACTGGCTTACCATCTGAAGGCTTCAAGATGTTGTTAGAAGCAAGCATCAATAGACGTGCTTCAGCCTGAGCTTCAACAGATAGTGGAAGGTGAACAGCCATTTGGTCACCATCGAAGTCTGCGTTGAACGCAGCACAAACCAATGGGTGCAACTGGATAGCTTTACCTTCAACCAAAAGCGGTTCGAAAGCCTGGATACCAAGACGGTGAAGTGTCGGTGCACGGTTTAGTAGCACTGGACGCTCACGAATAACTTCTTCTAGAACATCCCAAACCTGTGGACGTGAACGCTCAACCATACGCTTAGCACTCTTGATGTTCTGAGCAATACCCAGATCAACTAGACGCTTCATAACGAAAGGCTTGAATAGTTCCAGCGCCATGATCTTTGGAAGACCACACTGGTGCATCTTTAGCTGAGGACCAACAACGATAACTGAACGACCAGAGTAGTCAACACGCTTACCTAGAAGGTTCTGACGGAAACGACCCTGCTTACCCTTTAGAAGATCAGAAAGAGACTTCAATGGGCGGTTACCAGTTCCAGTAACAGGACGTCCACGACGACCGTTATCGAACAGCGCGTCAACAGCTTCCTGAAGCATACGCTTTTCGTTGTTCAAGATGGTCTTAGGAACAGCACCTAGATCAATGAAACGCTTTAGACGGTTGTTACGGTTGATCACACGACGGTAAAGGTCGTTTAGGTCAGAGGTAGCAAATCTTCCACCATCAAGCTGAACCATCGGACGAATTTCCGGTGGAAGAACAGGCAGAACATCCAAAACCATTGAGGTTGCTGGAGTGTTTGACTGTAGGAATGATGAAACAACCTTCAGACGCTTAATAGCCTGAGTCTGCTTTGAACCCTTGTTCTCAGCAATCTGCTTCTTCAACTCTTCTGCTTCTTTAGCCAAGTCGAATTCAGCTAGCACCTGCTGGATAGCAAGAGCACCGATCTCTGTGATTACGTAGTCACCGTAGTAGTAGTCGAAGTAATCGAATAGAACGTCGTTCTGGATTAGTGCACCCTGCTCAGCAGTTAGGAACTGTCTCCATGAAAGGTGTTCCTTCTGCAAAGAATCTGGACGCTCTAGACGTGCATACTCGCGAACGATCTTCTCAGTCTTCTTGCGGAACTCGTTGATCTTCTGGTTGATGATCTTCTGAGCAGCAGCTTCACGAACGACACCTTCTTTACCATCCTTGCTATCAGCAATAGTTGCTGTGAAAGGCTTGTCGAAGTAGTTCTTTGGATCTTCGATTTCCATCTTGATCATCTGCTCGATGCTCTTAGCAAACTGAGCGTCAACCCAAACTGGAGCTTCCCAAATCTTAACTGCAGTCTGCAGATCAAGACCAGAATCGATCAAGAAGTCATACTCTTCCTTAGCAACTTCCATCATTTCCTGGAAGCGATCAGACAGAGTCTGCTTGATGCGCTGAGTGTAGTCATCCTTGATTAGAGCCCAGTCGAGGTTCTTACCCTCTTCATCAATTTCCATGACGCGGTAGGCAGCAAAGTAAATGATCTTCTCAAGATCTTTTGGAGCCATGTTAAGTAGGTAACCCAAACGGCTAGGAACACCCTTGAAGTACCAGATGTGAGTAACTGGAGCTGCAAGTTCGATGTGACCCATACGCTCACGACGAACTGAAGACTTAGTTACCTGAACACCACAGCGCTCACAAACGATGTCCTTGAAACGAACACGCTTGTACTTACCACAAGAACATTCCCAGTCCTTGGTAGGACCAAAGATCTTCTCACAGAACAGACCGTCCTTCTCAGGCTTTAGGGTTCTGTAGTTGATGGTCTCAGGCTTCTTAACTTCACCGTTAGACCATGAGCGAATATCATCTGAGGTCGCAAGACCAATTCGTAGGGAGCTGAAAGTTTCGACGTCCATATTTATCTCTTTTTCTCTCGTTCTATTCGCTTAGGACCAAGTAGGTTCGTTGTCGCTGGACAATGATTCGTTGCGTGAAAGGTTAATACCGTCCATAGCTTCCTGTGCCATGTCACGTTCGAAGTCTTCATCCTTCAATGTGACGATGCCACCTTCAGCGTTGAGAACCTCAACGTTTAGAGCTAGTGACTGCATTTCCTTTGCAAGTACGCGGAAGGATTCTGGAATACCAGGAGCCTGGATGTTCTCACCCTTAACGATCGCTTCGTAAGTCTTAACACGACCGGTGATGTCATCCGACTTGATGGTTAGAAGTTCCTGAAGGGTGTGTGCAGCACCGTATGCCTGCAGAGCCCAAACTTCCATCTCACCAAAGCGCTGTCCACCGAACTGTGCCTTACCACCCAAAGGTTGCTGAGTAATCATTGAGTAAGGACCAGTTGAACGAGCGTGAATCTTGTCGTCAACTAGGTGGTGAAGCTTCAAGACATACATGTAACCAACTGAGATTGGCATTGGGAAAGCTTCTCCCGAACGACCATCAAACAAGTTAGCCTTACCAGTTCTGTCAACTAGCTTCTTACCATCGCGGTTAGGAAGGGTTGATTCCAATAGACCGATGATGTCATCTTTGTGAGCACCATCGAAGATTGGGGTTGCAACCTTAGTTCCAGGAGCAGCTGAGTGAAGTTCCTCTGAAAGGTGTTCCGCCCACTTAGCACCAGGCTTGATTTCCCAACCCTGCTTAGCAATCCAACCAAGGTGAGTTTCAAGGACCTGACCGAAGTTCATACGGCCTGGAATACCTAGCGGGTTTAGCACGATGTCAACCGGAGTTCCATCTTCCAAGAAAGGCATGTCTTCAACTGGAAGGATCTTAGAAATAACACCCTTGTTTCCGTGACGACCAGCAAGCTTGTCACCTTCGGTGATCTTACGCTTCTGAGCAATGTGAACAACTACCCGCTGGTTAACACCAGAACCTAGTTCGTCATCGCCAGCTTCAATGTCAAAGACCTTAACGTC
>CANGBK010000002.1 GCA_947452235.1 Micrococcales bacterium | reverse complement strand
CGATTCACATAACTCAATAGTGTTTCGGCGGCCATAGCGAGAGGGAAACGCCCGGTTACATTCCGAACCCGGAAGCTAAGACTCTCTGCGCCGATGGTACTGCAAGGGGGACCTTGTGGGAGAGTAGGACACCGCCGGACTTAATTTAGTGAAAATGGCCACCTAATCTAGGTGGCCATTTTTATTTAAACCATAAACTCTTTTTAGGAGAAGACATGTCAGATCGACCGGAACGTAAAAGCGGCCCAGGCAGAAAGCCTGATGGCCGATCTTCGGAGCGTCGTCCTCCTAGGGATGATTCACGTCCAGCTAGAAGACCTTCAGGTAATGACTCTGAACGTCGCTCTGGTGGCGGTGAGAGCCGTCCTGCATGGCAGGAGCGTGTTTCTAGACCGCCTAAGCCCGATGTAGTGAAATCCCCGATGATTCCTGATGAAATAACTGAAGAGGACTTGGAACTTGGTATTCGAGTTCAACTAAAGACTTTAACTGCTGAGAATGCAGAGTGGACAGCTAGACATCTAGCGATGGTAAACCTCTTGCATGACCAGGATCCACAACTAGCACACAGGCATGCTCTGGCAGCTGCCCGACGTGCTGGACGTATTGCTATTGTTCGCGAAACCCTTGGAATTACTGCCTATCAGGTGGGTGACTACGGGTTAGCGCTTAGAGAATTAACCACATATCGCAGGTTATCTGGTTCAAATGACCAGATTCCTTTGATGGTGGACTGCGAAAGAGGTCTTGGCCGACCTGAAAAGGCTTTGGAATTGGGTAGATCGGTTGATAGAACCAAGCTGCCAGTTTCGGTTAGGGTCAACCTTGCGATTGTGATGTCTGGAGCACGTTTGGATCTAGGTCAGAACGACATGGCTTTGGCTGAACTAGAGATTCCAGAATTAGATCCAACAAAAGTTTATGAATTTTCCACAAGTCTCTTCCGCGCGTACGCAGATACCCTTATAATCGGGAACAGAGAAAGTGAAGCGAAGCGCTGGAGCGATTTAGCTGACAGAGCTGAGCAACACTTCCTCGGGCTTAATAACCCCGAGAACGAGGTCTTCTCTTTAATAGAGGAGATACAGATTCCCGAGGTGTCGGATCCGGCGCGGTACTCAAAATCCCAGCATGATGGCGCGACCGGGACACCTCGGGAATCCTCATTTAAGGGTAGAAAATAGAATCATGGAAGAAAAACCAGAAAAGCCAAAGCGTCCAATCTTCGAACCTAAGAAAAATAGTTTCGGACCTCCACCAAAAAACGGTAAAGGTCCAAACGGTAAAGGTTTCGGTGGTCCACCGAAGGGTCGAAGCCGAGGACCAGGTCGTGGTCGCTAGTTCCTTTTGGAACCAATTCGATTTACTTTTAGCTGATCTTGATGGCGTTATTTACGCGGGATCAAAAGCTTTAGTTAATGCAGTTGATTCGGTCAACGAGTTAACTTCTCGAGGAGTCCGAGTTGGTTATGTCACCAATAACTCTTCAAGAAAATCTCAAACAATTGCAGATCAGCTAAACGGTTTTGGTTTATCTGTTGCTGCCGATGATGTTATATCTTCTGCTCAAACGGCAGTTGAACTTCTTCAAACTAAAGTTCCTTCCGGTTCGAAGGTGTATGTCGTTGGTGGTGAAGGTTTACGTTCAAGAGTTGAAGCTGAAGGTTTTGAATTAGTTTCGTCAAGTGAAGATAAACCAGTTGCAGTTATTCAAGGTTTCACTCCTGAAGTTTCCTGGAAAGAATTAGCTGAAGCCTCGTATTCGATTCAAAATGGCGCTATATGGATTGCAACTAATAACGACTGGACTCTGCCTCAAGAGCGAGGAATAGCGCCAGGTAATGGAACTTTAGTTTCAGCTGTTCACACCGCTGTTGGTCAGTTCCCAATCGTTGCCGGAAAACCTGACCCAGCGATTTTTAGAACCGCATTGAATGTTTTTGAAAATAAAACAGCTTTGTTTGTTGGTGATCGCCTCGAGACAGACATGCTTGGCGCATCTAAAGCCGGCATCAAATCTGCTTTAGTCCTTACTGGTATTTCAACTAAAAAGGATGTTTTAGCAGCCAAAGTCGATGAACGTCCAGATTATATCTTGGAGACCTTGGCAGATCTATTGGTGGATTACCCTGAGCTAAAACAGACTAAACGTGGCTGGAAATGCAATAAAACTGAAGTTGAATTGTTAGGGGATAAGGTCCTAGTGGTTCAAGGGGAGCCAAGCTCCGTAGATGCGCTGAGGGCTGCGTGTAAAGTTATCTGGAATGCGGATAAACATATCCATTTCTTAGATGTCCAGAAAGATTTGTTCGAATAGAGGTTTAGGATGAACGACAAAATACAACAGCTTCAAGAACAACTTGCTGAGATTACCAAATTGGATCTTGCAGAACAGCCTGAGGCTTTCGCCAAATTGCATGCAGAACTCGAGCAGCAACTAAATCCTGGCAACCAGGAATCAAGCGACCAATAGTGAGCGCAGACAATCAAATCAGACTAGACCTTGCTTTAGTTGAACGAGAATTAGCAAGATCCAGAAATCAGGCTTCGCAACTTATTGAATCTGGTCGAGTCTTCATTGCCGGCAAAGAAGCCAGAAAGTCCTCTCAACTTGTTGCAGATGACCAAGAGATAGTTGTCTTACCAGCCACTGATTATGTTTCGAGAGCAGGGCATAAACTTTCGGCTGCTCTAACAGAATTTCAAATCGATGTTGAAGGGAAAACCTGTCTAGATGTTGGCGCTTCAACTGGTGGTTTCACCGATGTTCTGCTTAGGAGGGGAGCACGCACTGTTTTCGCTTTAGATGTTGGACATTCTCAGTTAGCCGAACCTTTGTTGGATAATCGCATGGTTTATAACATTGAGAATTTCAATGCTCGTGAGCTATCTCAAGAAACATTGGGCAAAGCTGTTGGTGGCAAGATCACTGACGCCACCATTCGTATCGTGGTAGCGGACCTAAGTTTCATTTCATTAACTTTGGTTTTAAAGCAGATTCATGAAACTGCTCCAAATGCTGATGTTGTTGTCCTTATCAAACCTCAATTCGAAGTTGGTAAGCAATCTTTGGATGCTTCTGGAATCGTGAATGACTACAGGCTCAGAGCGTTCGCTATGAACCAGGTAATCACCGAAGCCAAGGCTATCGGGCTGGGTCTTCATGGGTTAATCAAATCTCCTTTGCCTGGCACCCACGGAAACATTGAGTATTTGGCATGGTTCAATTCTGTGGAGACCAACTGGAGTATTGACTGGTCTGGCAGAATTGAAGAACTAGCCAAAGCGAAAGGCTAGATTAGTTATCGAAGGCGGTGTTTGAAGTATGGCTGAATCAAGAAACATCTTGGTGGTCGCTCACACACGTCGAGAAGATGCTGTTAATGCTTGTTTAGAAACCGTTGAACAACTTCTTGCGGCAGGGCTAACTCCTGTGATGAGTCCAGAACAGTTGGTTGAACTCCATGAGTTCTTGGGCACCGTAAGCCCTATCTTCGCTCAGGTCAAAGAACTTTCTGTTGAAATAGCAGAGCAGGATCTTGAGCTAGTTATGGTTTTAGGTGGCGATGGAACCATTTTGAAAGCCGCCGAAATCGTTCGAGAGACTGCAACCCCTTTGATGGGTATCAACTTAGGTCATGTCGGCTTTTTGGCCGAGAGCGAGCGAGAAGGGCTTTCTCACGCTGTTGCACGTGTGGTTGCTAAAGATTATTTGGTTAAAGAACGTTTGACTCTAGATGTCAAGGTAACTGTAGCTGGCAAAGAAGTTTATAGAACCTGGGCTTTGAACGAGGCGACCGTCGAAAAGAGTGCAGCCGAGCGAATGCTCGAAGTGGTTTTAGAAGTTGACTCGCGTCCACTATCTAGTTTTGGGTGTGATGGTGTCATCATGGCAACTCCAACCGGTTCAACTGCATATGCCTTTAGTGCTGGTGGCCCTGTTGTGTGGCCGAGCGTTGAAGCAATCTTGATGGTTCCGCTTTCAGCTCACGCACTTTTTGCTAGACCGTTAGTGATTAGTCCAAGATCGCTTCTTGCTGTTGAAGTTTTGGACCGATCAGCTGGGACTGGTGTTCTTTGGTGTGATGGTAGAAGGACTCATGATCTTCCTGTTGGTGCGCGTGTTGAGGTTAGCCGCTCAGAGAAATCGGTTCGCCTTGCAAGATTGCGTCAAGGTCCTTTCACCGATCGTCTGGTTAACAAATTTGCTCTTCCTGTTGCAGGCTGGCGTGGCCCAGAGACATCCGAAATCAAATAAGAGTTACTGAGCATGATTCAAGATATTCAGATTCGAGATTTAGGTGTCATTAGCGATGCCGAGCTCACCTTTGCTAAAGGTTTCACAGTTCTAACTGGTGAAACTGGTGCAGGTAAAACTATGGTGCTAACCGCACTTGGGTTGCTCCTTGGTGAAAGATCGGATTCTGGTGCAATTCGCGCTGGCTCAGAGGGAACATTTGTTTCAGGAACCTGGAATCTGCCTATTGATCATCCTGTTCTGACTCGTATTGAGGAAGCTGGAGCCATTGTTGATGAAGGCCAGCTGATACTTTCAAGGCAAGTCGGCTCTGATGGAAGAAGCAAAGCTGTAGCAGGCGGAAGATCCATTCCGGTTGGTTTGCTCAGTGAATTAGGCCAAGACTTAGTTATCGTTCACGGTCAATCGGATCAAATCAGGTTGAAATCTCCGGTGGCTCAAAGAGTTGCTCTAGATAAATATGCTGGCCCAGAACACCTTGCGCTGCTTAGCCAATACATGGAGGGTTATAAAGCTTGGCAGAGCACGCTTAGAGCTCTAGAGGATTCCAAGAATGGAACCTTAAATCGTGAACGTGAAATTGCTGAGCTAACCGAGAATCTAGAGTTTCTCAACAAGTTGCAAATTCAGCCAAATGAGGATGTTGTATTAGCAGAGCTTGCTCAAAAACTCACCCACACCGAACAATTGCGTAATTCTGTAACCTTGGCTCATGAAGCCTTAACTTCAGAAAGTTTCGATACCTTAGACGCTATCGGACAACTTGGTAAAGCACGTAAGGCGTTGGAATCAGCAACAACCTACGACGCGAAACTAGATAACCAGGTTGAAGCGCTGAGATTATTAACTCAGCAGCTAAATGACGTTGCCGCTGATCTTGCGGGTTACCTAGCCGGTTTTGAGTCAGAGACCACGATGAGTCTTGATGAAATTCAAGACCGTCGTGCTCAAATCTCAACGGCCATTAGAAGATTTGGCCCTTCGCTTGACGATGTTTTTGCTTTTGAAAAAACTGCGGCTCAGAGACTTTTGGAACTCGATTCTTCTTCAGAAAGCATTGAATCACTTGAGGCGCTTGCCGGGGAGCAGCACCAGCAAGCCTTGGAATTAGCTAAAAGACTTTCAGCTGAAAGACAAATCAGTGCGAGTGAACTTGGTTCACGTATCACAGCGGAGCTCAAAGCATTGGCGATGGCAGGTTCAAGTGTTCAAGTTGAGGTTGAGCAACTACCGGATTTGGGTCCTTTTGGTTTAGATCAAATTAGTTTCTTGATGCGTTCATACGAAGGCGCAGAATCTCGACCTATTGGGAAGTCAGCTTCTGGTGGTGAACTCAGCCGAATCATGTTGGCTATAGAGGTTATCTTGGCTGAAAGTGAATCTGCTAACACTTTTATCTTTGATGAGGTCGATGCGGGTGTTGGTGGAGCGGCAGCCATTGAGGTTGGTCGCAGGCTGGCAAAGCTAGCCAAAGGTGCCCAGGTTATTGTTGTGACGCATCTGGCTCAGGTAGCGGCATTTGCTGATAATCATCTTTCAGTGATTAAAGAGACATCTGAAGGTTTCACATCTAGCGATGTTAGGAATCTGAGCGGCGAAGATCGGGTTACCGAACTTGCTCGAATGCTTTCAGGTCTTCAAGACTCTGATTCGGCCCGAGGTCATGCCACAGAACTTTTGGGTCTAGCTAAAGACATTTAATAGCCTTTTAGGCATGTCGCAAGGGCTCATTTTGGCTCTAGGGGACGGCTAGTGCTAATGTTAAATTCCATGGCAGATGCGATGGATTCCGGTAAAACAAGACAAATTTTCGTCACCGGCGGTGTCGCCTCCTCTCTCGGAAAAGGTTTGACTGCAGCTAGCCTAGGTAATCTCCTTAGAGCACGTGGCCTTTCTGTTGTTATGCAGAAACTAGACCCATACCTAAATGTCGACCCAGGAACCATGAACCCTTTCCAGCACGGTGAGGTTTTTGTTACCGATGATGGCGCTGAAACAGACCTAGACATTGGCCATTACGAGCGTTTTCTAGACATCAACCTTTCTCAAGCAGCTAACGTGACCACAGGTCAGATTTATAGCGAAGTTATTCGACGTGAACGTGCCGGTGATTACCTGGGAGACACTGTTCAGGTTATTCCTCACATCACCGATGAGATTAAGCGCAGAATGCGCATGCAGGCCATGCAAGATCCAGCACCAGATGTGATCATCACGGAAATTGGTGGAACTGTTGGAGATATTGAATCTCAACCTTTCATTGAGGCAGCTCGTCAGGTTAGACATGAAATTGGTCGTGACAAGGTCTTCTTCGTTCACGTATCGCTAGTTCCTTACCTAGCACCGTCGGGTGAGCTAAAGACCAAACCAACTCAACACTCAGTTGCAACCCTTCGCTCTATCGGTATTCAGCCAGATGCAATTGTTTGCCGAAGCGATCGTCCGATTGGTGAAAGCATCAAGAAGAAGATTGCGTTGATGTGTGATGTTGACATTGAAGCTGTAGTGAATGCAGCAGATGCCAACAGCATTTATGACATTCCAACCGTTATTCACAACGAAGGTCTAGATTCATATATCATCAAACAGCTTGAACTTGATGCTAAAGAAGTTGACTGGACCAGATGGTCAAGTGTCCTAACCGCTGTTCACTCACCGGTTGCTGAAGTGAATGTTGCTTTGGTTGGCAAATATATTGACCTTCCAGATGCTTATCTTTCTGTCACTGAAGCTCTTCGTGCCGGTGGTTTTGCCGAGCAAGTCAAAGTGAACATCAAGTGGGTTGCCAGCGATCTTTGTGAAACAGATGAAGGTGCCAGGGCTCACCTAAGCGATGTTGACGCTATTTGTGTTCCTGGTGGTTTCGGTGTTCGCGGTATTGAAGGAAAACTTGGTGCTCTAAAGTTTGCTCGTCAAAACGGCATCCCAACTCTAGGTTTATGTTTGGGTCTTCAATGCATGGTTATTGAATATGCAAGAAACGTTGTTGGGCTTGAAGGTGCATCATCAACAGAGTTTGATAGTGACAGCAAGTATCCGGTAATTGCAACGATGGCGGAGCAGGTTGACATTCTTGAATCAGGAAACATGGGACACACCATGCGTCTAGGACTTTTCGAAGCCAAGCTAACTCCAGGTAGCGTAGTTGCAGAAACCTACGGCAAGACAACCGTTGAAGAACGTCACCGTCACCGCTACGAGGTAAACAACAAGTATCGTGACCAGATTGCCGCTGCGGGTCTTAGCTTTAGCGGAATGTCACCTAACGGCGATCTAGTTGAGTTTGTTGAACTTCCTAAAGATGTTCACCCTTACTATGTTGCAACTCAAGCTCACCCTGAGTTCCTTTCAAGACCAACTAAGGCTCATCCTTTGTTCCATGGTCTAATCAAGGCAGCTCTTGAAGGCAAGCTTTTCTCTCAGAACAGCAACTAGTAGTTAGCAATGTCAGATTCTTTAGCTGACCTAAAAGGGCTAGACGATAGTTCTATAACTAATAAAGACGTTGTCTTCAAAGGTGCCATCTGGAATATCATTTCTAAGACTTTTAGATTTCACGATCAAGAACTTACCCGTCAGTATGTTGAGCACCCGGGAGCGGTAGCTGTTATCGCAATAAACGATAACGACGAAGTTTTGTTAATAAACCAATACCGAGCACCGGTGAATGAGTTTTTGTTTGAAATCCCTGCCGGCTTATTAGATGTTGCAGGTGAAGGCAAGCTTGATGCAGCTAAGCGAGAGCTACTTGAAGAAACTGATTACCGGGCAGAACACTGGGAGGTGTTGCAAGTTTTTTATACGACTCCTGGTTCTAGCAGTGAAGCCATAACTATTTATTTGGCAACTGGTCTTGAAAAGGGCACTGATGTGTTTGATAGAACCGGTGAAGAAAAACACATGGAGAGCAGCTGGGTTGTTTTTGATGATGTGCTTCAAGGAGTTCTAGATTCGAGACTTAAATGCCCAACTCTTGTTGTTGGTATGTTGGCTTTAGCGCAGAGACGTAAGCATGGCCAAAACTAGTTTTGCTATTGATGCATACCTACGTCATTTAACAATTGAGCGTGGAATGGCAAAGAACACTATTTTGGCGTACCGAAGAGACCTGGGTATCTATTCTCAGTTCTTAGAAGATCGTGGCATCGAAGATGTCAGCCGAGTAACAGAGCTTGTTATTCGAGATTTCTCGCAATATCTCGTTCTCACTAAAGGTTTAGTCGCATCTTCAGTTGCGAGAGTGCTAGCTGCTGTTCGAGGATTGCATAAGTTTCTATTATTGGAAAGTATGGTTGAAACCGATGTTTCGGCATCAGTGAAGCCACCCAAGGCTCCTAAACGATTACCCAAAGCCATATCTGTCTCTGAAATCGAAACCTTGTTAAAAGCTTCAGGACCTGACCCGGATGATTCAGGTGGGTTGGCAGGAGACCTCATAAGAGTTAGAGACAGAGCAATACTTGAATTGCTTTATGCCACTGGTGCTCGAGTTTCAGAGGTCGTCAATATTGACCTGGATGACCTGGTTGATCCCGAGATTATTCGCCTTTTTGGTAAAGGATCCAAAGAGCGTATCGTCCCAGTTGGTAAGTATGCTCAGGCAGCACTTCAGGCATATCTGGTGAGGGTCAGACCTGGGTTAGCCATACTTTCCAAAGGGACCCCAGCCCTTTTCCTAAATCAACGGGGGACAAGACTGTCTAGGCAGAGTATTTGGCAAATAATCTCAGATGCCGCCCATGCTGCCAAGTTTGAGAAAGAAGTCTCACCACACACCTTCAGGCACTCTTTTGCCACCCATTTACTCGAAGGTGGGGCTGATGTGAGGGTGGTGCAGGAGCTTTTAGGCCATGCTTCGGTGGCTACCACCCAGATTTATACCTTGGTTACCGTTGATGCACTGCGGGAGATATACGCGAGTAGCCACCCCCGCGCACAGCGTTAGACTATAACTAGAACTTTGGTGCCTAAGCACCAACACTTACTGCTGTGAAGCCAGAGAGGAAGCCTTACTATGGCAGGTAGAAACACCGACCACCGGTTTCCTATCCCGAAACGCTTAACTAGCCACGGACCAGCTCGCGTTATTGCTTTATGTAACCAAAAAGGTGGCGTTGGTAAAACAACAACCACCATTAACACAGCTGCAGCTTTAGCTGAGTATGGACGTAAGGTTCTGCTCGTAGATTTTGATCCTCAAGGTGCTCTAACCAGAGGCTTAGGTGTTGAACCTGAAGATGGGAAAACAGTTTACGAACTGTTGCTCAATCGCAAGATGAGCGCATCAGAAGTTATTGTTCACACCGAAGTTGAAGGCCTAGACCTTATTCCTGCAAACATTCAGCTTTCTGCTGCAGAAATTCAGTTGGTTGCTGAACCTGGCCGTGAAAAGATTTTGGCTGGTGTATTACGACCAATCCTTGGCGACTACGACGTTGTGATGATTGACTGCCAACCTTCATTAGGACTTCTAACAGTGAATGCCCTAACAGCAGCTCATGGCGTAATGATTCCAGTTGCCTGTGACTACTTTGCCCTCAAAGGTCTTGAACTTCTCATCAACAACACCGTTGAGCTGGTTCGTGAGCGCCTAAACGAATCTTTGAAGATTGATGGAATCTTGGCCACCATGTTTGACCCGAGAACTCTTCACTCCAGAAGCATGCTCAACGAATTGAATGAAAAGTATGGGGCAACAGTTTTTAGATCTGTTATCAAGATGACAGTTAAGTTCAAGGACTCCTCTGAAAAGGGAAGACCGGTAACGCAATACGCTCCAAGCTCTGAAGCAGCTGAGTTGTATCGAGCAGTTGCAAGAGAGATGGTGGATCGTGGCTGCGCTCCATAACGATGTTGACGATCTTTCAGGTTCAGGGTTCTCGCTAAACATAGGTAACTTTGAAGGTCCTTTCGATTTACTTCTTTCACTTATCTCTAAGCACCAACTAGATATCACCTCTATTTCGCTTAGCCAGGTCACCAACGATTTCATCACCTATGTGAGAACTCTTGAAGAAACAGACCAGATGGAAGAGTTCAGTGAATTCTTGGTGGTTGCTGCAACGCTGTTGGATATTAAGATCGCCGAACTACTGCCTAAAGGTGAAGTTGTTGATCCTGAGGATGTTGCACTTCTAGAAGCTAGAGATCTTTTGTTCGCTCGTTTACTTCAATACCGAGCTTTTAAGGAGATTTCTTCTTGGTTCCAAACTTCAATTGCTTTGGAAGCCAGACGTATTTATCGTTCAGTTCGTTTAGAAGATCGTTTTAAAGCCCAGCAACCTGAATTGGTTTGGACTTTATCTCTCGAAGATTTCGCAAGACTTGCTCAAGAGACGATGACCCCTAGGGAAATACCTATGGTGGGGCTAACTCATTTGCACGCGCCAAGAGTTTCTATCCGTGAGCAGGCTTATGAAGTTGTTGCAATGTTGCGCTCTGCAACTACCTTGAGCTTCAGTGAACTTATTGCCTCCGTTAGAGACAGGGGAGTTCTGATCGCAAGATTCCTTTCTGTTCTTGAGCTTTATCGTCTAGGGGCTGTGAGTTTTGAGCAGAACGAATCCTTAGGTCCACTGCAGATCACTTGGCGTGCAGAAAGTTTTGATGAATCACTATTGTCAGCGTTAGGAGCCGACTATGACTCTTGAGAATAATCAAGAACCAGACATTGAATTAACAGTCGAAGAAACGGTTATCGAGAACGCTGAAGTCATCGACGAAGAAGTTTCTGAATCGGGTGAGTCTCAGGACCCACGCGAAGCTTTAGCTTTGCAAGAGGAGCTAGATCCTGATTCCCTTCAGGGAGCGGTTGAAGCTATCTTGATGGTTGCTGAAGTTCCACTTTCACTCGTTCACATGGCGACATCTCTCAACACACCTGTTCCTTTGATCAAGGAAGCGGTTTTGAAAGTGAAAGCTGACTTTGATGGGGTAGATGGTTCAAGACCTAGAGGCTTTGAGATTCGTGAAGTTGGGGGAGGTTGGAGAGTCTTCGTTCGTGAAGAATACGAGTGGGCGGTTAGAGAATTCATATCTAATGAAAATCCAACCAAACTTTCGCAAGCCGCATTGGAAACTCTTGCAGTTATCGCCTATCGCCAACCTATTGCCCGTGGACAGATCGCTTCTATCCGCGGCGTGAACGTTGACACAGTTGTTAAAACCTTACTTTCTAGAGGTTTGATCACAGAGTTGTTTACCGACAGTGAGACCGGTGCAATCAACTATGGAACCACAGAAACCTTCTTAGAAACTTTGGGCATTAATGCTCTAGAAGATCTGCCGCTAATCAGCCCGTATCTTCCTGATGCCACTGCTGACTTTGAAGCTTCGACAGGACAGTAGTAATGACTCAAAATAACGAAGGCGTGCGCCTTCAAAAGGTGCTAGCCAATGCCGGCGTAGCCTCTAGACGTGCCAGCGAGGAACTTATTGTTGCTGGTTCGGTGAAGGTCAACGGCAAGGTAGTCAAGGAACTTGGAACCAGGATTGATCCTGAAAACGACAAGGTTTCAGTTAAGGGAACCCCTATTCAACTTGATGCTTCTCGGGTTTACCTTGCTTTGAATAAACCAGTTGGTGTTATCTCTTCGATGGCAGATGAGTTTGGACGACCAGACTTAAGTCAATATGCACTTAGAGATGATCGCGTTTATAACGTTGGTCGACTAGATGCCGATACTTCTGGATTGCTTATTCTTACCAATGATGGCGAGCTAGCAAACATGTTGGCTCACCCAAAGTTCGGTGTTACCAAGACTTATGTTGCCAAAGTTGAAGGTCAGGTCACTGCTCAGGACATCAACAAGTTGCTCAACGGTGTTGAGTTAGAAGATGGCCAGATGAAGGCAGACAAAGCTAACCTCATGGATGGAAATTCCATGGAATCTTTGGTTGAGATTGTTATTCACTCAGGTAAGAACCGCGTGGTTAGAAGAATGTTTGAAGCAATCGGTCACCCGGTAACTGAACTAGTCAGAAGGCAGTTCGGCCCTATTCAGCTAGGTCCACTAAAGCCCGGTCAAACTAGATTGCTAAGCAAAGTTGAAGTTGGAGCCCTCCTTAAGGCCGCTCAAACGTCAGCAACCAAACCACCAACTTCTGGCGTGAAGTCAGGTCCTAAGCCAAGGGGAAAGCGTAAATGGTAATTAGAGCTATCCGTGGGGCAATTCAGCTTGATGTTGATGAGCGCGAACACTTACTAAAGCTAACTGCAGAGCTGTTGGCCAAGATGTTGCACGCGAACAATCTTCACACCGACCAGTTAGTTAGCATTCTGTTCACAGCAACACCGGACATCACAAGTGAGTTCCCTGCATTAGCTGCAAGAGAACTAGGGCTTGGTGATGTTCCTCTTCTATGTTTTGTTGAGATGAACGTTAAAGGTGCTTTGCCTCGAGTGGTTAGAGTCATGATCAATGCCGAGTTGGATGTTCCTAGAAGTGAAGTTCAACATGTTTACCTTCGTGGAGCAGCTGCTCTCAGATTGGACATTGCCCAGTAATGTCTAGAACATCAGGCCAGGTTCATGTCATCGGTGCAGGTTTATTAGGAACCAGCATCGGCTTGACTTTGTCTAACCTTGGCGTTGATGTTTCGCTAGAAGATATTTCCCCTCAAGTCCAAAAACTTGCAATAGATTTTGGTGCCGGGCGTTCACAAACTGCCGAAGACAAAGTTTCTTTGGTTGTTGTTTGTGTCCCACCCGATGTCACAGCAGCAACAGTTATTTCTGCTTTGAATAGATTCCCTAAAGCGATCGTTACTGATGTTGCGAGTGTGAAGAGTTCGGTTCTAGAAGCAATTCAGTCAAGCGATGCCGAAACCAGTCGATATGTTGGCTCACACCCGATGGCTGGTCGAGAAAAAGGTGGAGCACTTTCTGGTCGCCCTGATCTTTTTGTTGGAAGACCTTGGGTTATCGCTGTTGAGAAAAACACCGATGCTCAGGCAGCTGAACTAATTGAAAAGCTTGCTTTGGATCTTGGGGCAAGCCCAATCAGGATGAGCGCTCAAGAGCACGACAGGGCAGTAGCTTTGGTATCTCATGCACCCCAGGTGATTTCATCTTTGTTGGCTGCAAGATTAGTTGATGGCCTCGATGCAGATCTAGCTCTGTCTGGTCAAGGACTTAGAGACACCACAAGAATTGCAGCTAGCGACCCTAAGCTTTGGCTTCAGATTCTTTCAGCTAATGCCGAGTCATTGGAACCCGTTCTAACAGAGTTCTCCAATGATTTAAACAAAGTGATTCACGCTTTGAAAGAAATCAACAGCAACGGTTCACTAAGTGTTTTGGCTAAAGCTTTAGAGTCAGGAAATCAGGGTATAGCTCGTATCCCAGGTAAGCACGGTTCAAGAAACACATCCTACGCAACTCTTGTTGTGATGATCGATGACAAGCCTGGTGAGCTTGCGAGATTGCTAAACGAAATTGGTAATGCTGGGCTAAACATTGAAGATCTAAAACTAGATCACGCTACCGGCGCCCAGGTTGGCTTAGTTGAAATCTCCGTCTTGCCGAGCATCGAATCTGCATTGGTTGAGCTGCTGCAAACCAACGGTTGGAAGTTGGCTGGCTGATGCATATCGTTGCTATTGATGGCCCAGCGGGATCAGGGAAATCGAGTGTTTCTAAAGCTGCAGCTAAGAAGCTTGGCTTTGGTTATCTAGACACTGGAGCTGCTTATAGAGCTCTAACCTGGGCTGTTCTCGAAAACAAAATGGACATCAATGGTTTATTGGCAGCTGAGATTGCACAGAAATTTGAATACTCCATATCTTTAGACCCTGAGAACTACTGGGTTAAATCTTTTGGGGTTGATGTAACAGAAGCGATTAGGCTGCCTGTGGTAGCCGAAGCGGTTAGCCAAGTAGCTAAAGACGCTGAAGTTCGACTCTATATGAAGGAGCTAACTAGAACGCTTGTTTCTGGTAGTTCGTTGCCAGGTGTTGTTGTTGAAGGTCGAGACATCACAACAGTTATCTTCCCTGATGCTCAAACTCGCATTCTGCTAACTGCTAGTGAAGAAGTTAGACTTAGTAGGCGTTCCGCTGAATTACCAGCCGGTGTTTCTATCACTGAAATGGTGACCAAGAGAGATCAAACAGACTCTAAAGTTGTTGACTTTATGACCCCAAGTGCTGGTGTCACATTATTAGATTCAACTGAACTTAGTTTTGATGAAACAGTTGACGCAGTTATCCATTTAGTTAGAGATTTGAGTTAGGGAAGTATGGAAGAGCAAGAGTTTGAACCAGGATCTTTGGATTCTGATTTCATCGAACGCGTTAATTCGCTTTCTGATGACCAAGCATTGGCCACCGAGAATGCTCTTCGTGCTGGGCTGGCTGACTATGACCTTGATGAAGACGATGTTCGCATTCTTGAAGAGATGGGCCAGAATGATGGCCAGCCAGTTCTCTTACCTGCGCTTCCTGTTCTAGCTATCGTTGGAAGACCTAACGTGGGTAAGTCGGCTCTGGTGAACCGCATCATTGGCCGTCGAGAAGCTGTGGTTGAAGATAAGCCTGGGGTTACCCGTGACCGCGTTTCTTATAAAGCTGAATGGAATGGACGTAAGTTCACTCTGGTTGATACCGGAGGTTGGGAGCACGATGCTAAAGGTATTGATAAGTCAGTAGCGATTCAAGCTGAAATCGCAGTTGAACTAGCTGACGCTGTTTTGTTTGTTGTTGATGCAACTGTTGGTGCAACAGCCACAGATGAGCGTGTGGTGAAGATGCTCAGAGCTTCAAAGAAGCCGGTGTTGCTTCTAGCAAATAAAGTCGATGACGAGCGTCAAGAATCAGATGCTGCAGCGCTATGGTCTTTAGGTCTAGGGGAGCCACACCCGGTTTCAGCTGTTCACGGTCGTGGTGTTGCTGACGTTTTAGATGCAGCCATGAAGGTTCTTCCAGAAGTTTCTGCGGTTGCTAAACAAGAGTTTGGTGGACCTAGAAGAGTTGCAATCATTGGTCGACCTAACGTAGGTAAGTCTTCACTTCTCAACAAGGCTGTTGGTAGTGAGCGAGCTGTTGTAAATGATTTGGCGGGAACTACGAGAGATCCAGTTGATGAGCAGGTTGAACTAGGTGGCAAAATTTGGCGCTTCATTGATACTGCCGGTATCAGACGAAGACTACACATGGCTCAGGGTGCCGATTTTTATGCATCGCTACGAACAACTGCAGCACTTGAACGTGCTGAGGTTGCAGTAATCGTTTTTGATGTTACTCAGAAGATCAGCGAAGCAGATATTCGTATTGTTGATTTAGCTTTGGAATCTGGTCGCTCAATGGTTCTAGCATTCAACAAATGGGATGACCTAGATGAAGATCGCAGAGAATACCTAGAGCGTGAAATTGAGCAGGATCTAGCACACGTAGCTTGGGCCCCAAGAGTGAATATGTCTGCAAAGACTGGTCGACACCTAGAGAAGCTTGTTCCAGCACTTGAAGTGTCCCTTGCATCTTGGGATACCCGCATTCCAACTGGAAAACTGAACGCATTTATTCAAGAACTGGCTATGGAATTCCCTCACCCGGTTCGTGGTGGTAAGCAACCTAGAATCCTGTTTGCAACTCAAGCTAGCTCAAGGCCGCCTAAGTTTGTTTTGTTTACTACTGGGTTTATTGATCCTGGTTACCGAAGATTCATCATTCGTAGATTGCGTGAAGCATACGGTTTTGAAGGAACCCCTATTGAACTCAGCATGCGAGTTAGAGAAAAGCGCAAGCGCTAAAGGCACCACATGGCAGAGAAGAACTTACAGTTATCGGAAAAGGTGGTTACCTTACCGAACCTGTTAAGTGCACTCAGGCTCCTATTAGTACCAGTTTTTCTTTGGTTGATTCTTATAGATCAGAATCTAATTGCCTTTGCTGTTTTAGCTTTTTCTAGTTTCACCGACTGGCTTGATGGCTATCTAGCCAGGAAACTAAATCAGATGTCTCGCTTAGGGCAATTACTAGATCCTGCTGCTGACCGATTGTTTATATTGGCTTCGCTTTTAGGTTTGGCTATCACCCAGCAGGTGCCATGGTGGTTAGTAATAGTTATTGTTTCTAGAGACCTAGTGCTCTTTTTCAGCCTGCCATTCTTAGCTCAAATCGGATATGGACCACTTCCTGTGAACTACACGGGTAAGGCTGGAACCTTTGCTTTGCTATATGCCTTTCCGCTACTGTTGCTACCTCAGGTTTTGCCCGAAAGCTATGCCGTGGTTATCTACCCAATAGCCTGGGCTTTTGCCTTCTGGGGAATCTGGCTCTACTGGTGGACCGGGGCAGTCTATTTACTTCAAGTTCATAACTTAAGAAAATCAGCCCTATCCAGTTCCACTATTCTTATAAACGAACAGGAGAAGTAGATGTCTAACGAAAACCAACAGAACCAAGGTGAAGAGCTAGATGCTACTCGTAACTTCTCGGCTGACCTGATCGCCGAAGATCCTTTTGCGCTAAGTGCCGATGAGCAGGCAGCCGTTGATGCACTGCCAGCCGGCAATGCTCTGTTGATTGTTCGTAGAGGCCCAAACAAAGGCTCACGTTTCTTACTTGATCAGGATTTGGTCACAGTGGGTAGACACCCTAACGCGGACATCTTCCTTGATGATGTAACAGTTTCTCGTCGTCACGCTGAAATCAGCAGAGCTGACGGTAAGTTCACAATCAAGGATTTGGCTTCACTAAATGGAACCTATTACCAGGGTTCAAGAGTTGACTCACAGGTTTTAGTAAATGCTGCTGAGTTACAGGTAGGGAAGTATCACTTCACTTTTTATTCAGCTAAGAAGGCAAGCTAGTGGCATCAAATCAAGCTAGCCAGATTTATCCTGCACCGAGTGGCAAACTACACACCATTGGGCGGGTTATTGAAATTCTTAAGAATGACTATCCGGATCTTTCACCTTCAAAGGTTCGTTTCCTTGAAGAGCAGGGTTTGATTTCTCCGCTAAGAACTGCTTCAGGATATAGAAAATATTCAGACCAGCACATTGAGCGCATTCGATTAGTGCTTGAACTCCAGAGAGATAAGTTCTTACCGCTAAAGGTCATTCGACAGTATCTAGAAGATTTAGATGCAGGTAAACAACCGGTTCTGCCAACTGAAACTAGAAGACCAAGCGTTAACAGTCGTTTCAAGAAAATTGAACTTATTGCTGAATCTGGCATCAACGAAACACTTCTGGCTGAGGCTCAGGTACACAAGCTAATTGGGGTGGAGCCGTTTGAGTATTCAGACATTGAGATTGCTAGAGCACTAGTCAACCTTCAACGTTTTGGAATTTCAGCACGGCACCTCAGAGGCATTAAGACTGCTGCCGATCGTGATTTGGGTCTAATCCAAGGTGTGGTTACAACCATCAAAAAGCAGCGTGACCCAGCTGCTAAATCCCGTGCAGCCCAGTATGCCGCTGAAATTGAAGCCCAGTTTGCAGTCATTCGAGCAGAGATCATTCGCTCTGTAATCGACAAGATTGACTAATACGACACGCCGAAGAAGAATATTAACCGGACATAGTCGGTAGTAAGCACAAGAATTAAGAAAAGATTCAATCTTTACTTGAACCTTGAGAGGAGGTCGTGAGTTATGAACGAAGAGCCAACAACTGAAACTGGCCGTATCGACATTAGCGGAGCAAGTGAATTTGCATACCTAGCCGACGACCTTTTCGCAGAATCTCAACCTTGGCACGACCCTAACGTTGGTTACCGAGGCACCTCAGCTGCAACTGCTGCAGGTATTACTTACCGTCAACTTGATTACTGGGACTCCAGTGCACTGGTGAAGCCTTCTGTAAGAGGCGCAGCAGGTTCAGGTTCACAGCGACTTTACTCTTTCCGAGACATCTTGGTTCTAAAGCTAGTTAAGCGTCTATTGGAAGCTGGAGTTACCCTTCAACAGATTCGTATTGCTATGGGTGAACTACGCGACGCGGGTATCAAAGACTTAGCCAAGATCACTTTGATTTGTGACGGAGCAAAAGTGTTCCTTTGCACCTCAATGGATGAAGTAATTGACCTATTGGATAAAGGTCAAGGCGTTTTTGGTATTTCTGTTGGCAAGGTATTTGGTGAAGTTGAAGCGACTCTTACCAGCATCGACCCTAGCCACGTTGAAGAGATGGACGAACTAACTCTTCGTCGTCTAAAAAAGAACGCTGGTTAGTCCTCTTCTGAATCACTTTCAGTAATAGCTTTGATTTGCTTACTGGTCAGTGTTTGCCGTAAAGCCTCGCTAAATTGATCCTGGTATTCAGGCGCAACAGGGGCTGTCTTAACAAGTTCAACTCTTTCACCAGCATTTGCTCGAGGCTCAGCAGATCTTCTGCCAGAACGTTTAGGTTCTGCATCGTGGCTGCGCTTTGAATGGCGATTCTTAGCGTTTCTTCCGGATTGTTCAATTCTTCTGATGTCATCGTATGCAAAAGACTGTTGAACTTTTTCTAAAAGTAAATCAAATTGAGCAGCAATTTTGGCAGCTGCTTGTCCAGGGAAGGAGTGGATTGCTCTGCCTGAGCCCTGTGCTTGAGCAATAACTGATTTTTCTTCAAAGACGCTGTCAACAAGTTGAGAACCATAAAGCTCTTCAAGTTCATTGATTCTAAATTGGTGCTCAGCAACCGTTGTTCTTAAACGGTTGATTACGATACCCATCAGTGTGACATTTCGATTAACTTGCTTTCGCAATTCAGTCAAAGCCTTAGTGGCAGATTCAACAGCTAGAACCGAGTTGATAGTTGGTTCGGTAACCAGCAAAACGCGGTCACTAGCAACCCAGGCCATACGGGTTAGAGCGTTTATGGATGGGGGTGTGTCTATCAAAACAAGATCGTACGAAGGCTCGACCTTAGCTAAAGCCTGTTCTAGGTTCCAAAGTTTTTTGAATGAGGGGTTGGTCACATTGGCTGCGGTAAGTCTTGAATGACCCACCATGACATCTAACTTGCCAGTCTGTCCCTTAGCCCAAGATGAGACTAGAATTGCCTCAGACACAGTGTTGTGCCGGGGTTTCTTGATTACTTCCGCCGCTGTAACATCAAAATCCCCAACTGCACCTAAACCATTGCTTGTATTGCATTGCGGATCGAGGTCTATCACCAAAGTTCGCAGGCCACGTTGCATGGCGGAAGAGGCAAGGCCCAAAGTAATGGTGGTCTTACCAACTCCGCCCTTCAAGGCGCTAATGCTTAATACGTGCACCTACCTAGGCTACCTTTTGATTGAAGTGCAACCCCGTATTTGTTCGTAAAGCAGTAAGGAAAATCGTGTTTAAGAAGATTTTGGTTGCTAACCGTGGCGAAATAGCCATCCGTGCCTTCCGTGCTGCCTATGAGCTTGGCGCTAAAACAGTTGCTGTATTTGCCTATGAAGACCGAAACTCTTTACACCGTCAAAAAGCCGATGAGGCTTACCAGATTGGTGAAATTGGTCATCCAGTTCGCGCCTATCTGGATATTCAAGAAATCATCAGGGTCGCCAAAGAATCTGGGGCTGACGCGATTTACCCAGGATACGGGTTTCTTTCTGAAAACCCAGAACTAGCTGAAGCAGCCAAAGAAAACGGAATAGTTTTTATCGGTCCTGGTTCAGCAGTTTTAGAGCTAGCTGGCAACAAGGTCAACGCTAAGGAAGCTGCTATTGCTGCGGGAGTTCCTGTTCTCAAATCTTCAATCCAATCCGCCGATGTTGATGAATTAGTTGCTGAATCCAACAAGATCGGATTCCCACTTTTTGTGAAGGCTGTTGCCGGTGGTGGCGGACGTGGAATGCGTCGTGTTGCTGAACCTACCGAGTTAGTAGCTGCTCTTAATGAAGCTAGCCGTGAAGCGGAGAGTGCTTTTGGTGATGCAAGAGTCTTTTTAGAGCAGGCAGTTCTTCGACCAAGACACATTGAGGTTCAGATCCTTGCTGACTCTCAAGGTAATGTGGTTCATCTTTTTGAACGTGACTGTTCTGTTCAAAGAAGAAATCAAAAAGTTGTTGAGATTGCTCCTGCGCCTAACCTAGAAGAAAATCTTCGTCAAGAGCTTTATCGCGACGCAGTTGCATTTGCTAAACAGGTTGGTTATGTGAACGCAGGAACTGTTGAATTCCTGATTGATACGGTTGGACCTAATGCCGGTAAGCATGTGTTCATTGAAATGAATCCACGTATTCAAGTTGAACATACCGTCACAGAAGAAATCACTGAGGTTGATTTAGTCCAAGCTCAAATGAGGATAGCTTCTGGTGAATCGCTTGAAGAACTCGGGCTCACTCAAGACAAAATTGAAATGCACGGCTTTGCTATTCAATGCCGCATTACAACAGAAGATCCAACCGCTGGGTTTAGGCCAGACACAGGCAAAATAACCACCTACCGTTCACCTGGTGGCGCAGGTATTCGTCTGGATGGTGGAACAGCAGCAACTGGAAGCGAGATCAATCCGCATTTTGATTCTCTATTAGTCAAACTGATTGCACGTGGCAGAGATTTCAAGTCAGCTTCACTTCGTGCTCAAAGAGCGCTAGCGGAGTTCAGAATTAGAGGTGTCTCAACTAACATCGCATTCTTGCAAGGAGTGCTATCCGACCCAAGTTTTATGGCAGGGGAGCTAAGCACTGCTTTTATTGAAGAGCGTCCGCAACTTCTCAACGCTTATCCTTCACAGGACCGCGGAAGCAAAATCTTAACTTGGTTAGCTGATGTCACAGTGAACCAGCCTTATGGGTCAAGGGGAAGTCTTGTTTCACCTAAGAGCAAACTTCCTAAGTTGGATCTAGCTCAGCCTGCACCAAGTGGTTCAAGACAAGAACTACTTACCCTTGGGCCCAAAGCCTTTTCAGAAAAACTTCGCAATCAGCAGGCTGTTGCGATTACCGATACGACTTTCAGAGATGCTCACCAATCGCTTCTGGCAACCAGGGTTCGAGCCAGAGATTTGGTCGAAGTTGCTCCATACCAGGCAAGAATTCTTCCTGAGCTCTTCTCGGTTGAAGCTTGGGGTGGAGCAACCTACGATGTTGCGCTTAGATTCTTAGGTGAAGACCCTTGGGATCGCCTAGCCCAACTTCGAGATGCAATGCCAAACATTTGTATTCAAATGTTGCTTCGTGGAAGAAACACTGTTGGCTACACACCTTACCCGGTTGAAGTAACAAAGGCTTTCGTTAGGGAAGCGGTTTCAAGTGGCGTTGACATCTTTAGAATCTTTGATGCTCTAAATGATGTAAACCAAATGCTTCCAGCGATTGAAGCAGTTCTAGAAACTAAGACTGCTGTTGCTGAAGTTGCCATCTGTTACACAGGCGACTTACTAGATCCAAAAGAAGATCTATATACCCTTGAGTATTACTTAGCTCTTGCCGAGAAGATTGTTGCTGCCGGTGCACACATTCTTGCAATCAAAGATATGGCTGGACTACTCAGACCTGAGGCTGCTAGAACTCTCGTATCAGCTCTCCGAGAAAAATTTGCTCTGCCAGTTCATTTGCACACCCATGACACAGCCGGTGGTCAATTAGCCACCCTGATGGCCGCAATTGAAGCTGGTGTTGATGCAGTTGATGTTGCCTCAGCTCCAATGGCTGGAACAACAAGCCAGCCAGCAGCGTCTGCGCTGATAGCTGCTCTTGAACACACCAAATTTGATTCAGGTATTACTTTGAACCAAATTACTGCTCTGGAGCCTTACTGGGAGAGTGTTCGCAAACTTTATGCTCCATTTGAGTCTGGTTTGTCAGGCCCAACCGGTCGTGTTTATAAACATGAGATTCCGGGAGGTCAGCTAAGCAACCTTCGTCAGCAGGCTATTTCACTTGGGCTGGGTAACCAGTTTGAAAAAGTTGAAGACATGTATGCAGCTGCTAACCAGATTCTGGGTAGACCTCCAAAGGTGACCCCGTCGTCAAAAGTAGTAGGCGATCTTGCCCTGCACTTGGTAGCGGTTAACGCAGACCCTAAAGACTTTGCTGAAAATCCGCAGAACTATGACATTCCAGATTCTGTGGTTGGTTTCATGGCCGGTGAACTTGGTGATTTGCCAGGTGGTTGGCCAGAACCTTTTAGAACCAAAGTCTTAGCTGGTAAGAACATTAAGTTTGGCGTTGCTGAACTAAAAACAGAGGAACTAGAGGCACTTGCTTCTGATGATGGCAAGACCAGAAGAAAAACTTTAAACAGATTGCTTTTCCCAGGTCCAACTGCCGAATTTGATAAGTTCCGCGCTCAGTATTCAAACCTTGATCCAATTGAAACTATTGATTATTTGTATGGGCTTGAACATGGCCAAGAGCATGTAGTTGAGATTAGTAAAGGTGTCAAACTCTTTATCGGGCTTGAAGCTATCTCTAGTGCTGATGCCAAGGGCTTTAGAACCGTAATGGCAACCCTAAATGGTCAGCTAAGACCGATTAACATTAGGGACAGAAAGATAGCCACAAACGTGATTTCAGCCGAGAAAGCTGATATTTCTAAGCCTGGGGAAGTAGCGGCACCTTTTGCCGGTGTTGTCACACTTCAGGTACTCGAAGGCGCATTGGTTGAGCCTGGAGCGCCGGTTGCCACCATTGAAGCCATGAAGATGGAAGCCACGATTACCGCTAATTTAGCGGGAACTGTCCGCAGATTGGCTATATCAAAGACCCAATCAGTTGAAGCCGGGGACCTGATTCTCGTTATTGAACCGCTCTAGCGAATAGACTTACGTAGTTGTAAAGGTTAGCCTTTACGAATGTTTGCCGGAATTAGGAAAAGGTCTTCAAGTGTCTGATAAGCCAGAAAAAGGACTCTCTCGTCGCAGAAATGCCGAGCCTAAAGTTACAGCCGACCTAACCGAAGTGGTGTTAGATGCTGGAACAGTTGACTTAAGCCCAACCACTTCATCTATTCGTGTGGTTACCGAATCAACATCCATCGTTGCTTCAGGTGGTGCATCTGAAACCGACGTTTTAGCTAACGCTTCTGCTGGATACACCAGAAGAGATTCTCTTCGTGGCGATGCTTTTGAACAGCCAGAGCCAGCTGCGATGCTAACAGCTGATCGCCTGATCGATGTCTCTCCTCGCAACCGGCCAGCACCTGAATCAGGTTTCAGACGTTTCTTCTACTTCTTAACTTTCAAGAGCGTGAACCTAGGCGATTCTCTAAAGGTTCGTGAGCGTAAAGCAATTGATGCGCGTATTGGTGCACCGCTTGAAGGTGGAGCTAAGTTCGTGCCAGTGCTAACCCGTAAGGGTGGTGTTGGTAAGACAACAGTTTCAACTCTTTTGGGTATGGCTATGGCTCTAGTGCGTGAAGATCGCGTTATCGCTATCGACGCTAACCCTGACCGTGGAACACTTGCTGAACGTGTGAGTAAGTCAACTCGTTTCACTGTTAGAGATGTTGTTAACCGTGCAGCTGCAATTGATGGATTCACTGACTTTGCAACCATGGTTTCAAGAGATGCAACACGTTTACACGTTCTTGCTTCAGATAGCGACCCAATGCTTTCAGAAGCTTTCGATGAAGGTGACTACAACGTTGTTGCAGACATGGCTGCACGTTATTACAGCGTCATCCTGACTGACTGTGGAACAGGTATTGTTCACTCAGTAATGCGTCCAACTTTGCAAAGAGCAAACGGACTAGTTATCGTTTCTGGTGGTTCAGTTGATGAAGCAAGGCTGGCTTCAGAGACTCTAACCTGGCTTGAAGCTAACGGTTATGGGGATCTTGTTCGTAACTCTGTCGTTGCTCTAAACACTGCAACTCAGGGAACAAACTTGGTTAAGCTTGACGAGATTGAAGCTCACTTCAAATCTCGTGTTCGTGCAGTTGTGAAGATTCCTTATGACCCAGCTCTAGCAGCCGGATCAGTTATCAAGTTTGACCAACTACACAAAAACACCAAGGCAGCTGCTCGTGAGTTAGCGGCTCTGGTTGTTGAAGGTCTAGCGAACTCTAAGTAACTTATGGCAGTCAGAGAGATACGCCTTTATGGCAATCCCGTTCTAAAAAGTGTTTGCGACCCAATCAAAGATTTTGGTCAAAGCGCAGGGGATTTAGTAAAAGACCTTTTAGATACAACTCAGGTTCCTGGTCGTGCTGGTGTGGCGGCTAATCAAATAGGCGTTGGCCTTAGAGCATTCAGTTTTAACTGCAATGGTGAACTGGGTTATCTAATCAATCCAGAAAACTTAGAAGTTTTTGGTGAACCAGAGCTTGTTGAAGAGGGTTGCTTATCAGTTCCGGGTTTGTGGCACCCAACTCTTAGATATCCAAAGGCTTCTTTATCTGGTTACCAGCTTGATGGAAGTTACATCACCATAACTGGCGAGGGATTATTAGCCCAGGCGTTGCAGCATGAGTTTGATCACCTAAACGGGTTTGTTTATCTAGATCGACTGAGCCCGGAAGAGCGTAAGAAGGCTATGGCAACACTTCGTGATAGTGATTGGTTCTTACGTTAGATTCGGTAATCGCCGATGTTGTGACAGGTTGACTTGGCGCTATCTGCATAGATGTCGTCTACCAAGTTGCCGAAATCTTCATTCACAACACTTCGCTTGATCTTTAGTGAAGGAGTTAGGTGACCACTCTTTTCAGTTAGATCCTGAGGCAAGATAGCAAACTTTCTAATCGACTCTGCAGTTGAGAAGTTCTTGTTTACTGCTTCAATGGCCTTAGAAACTTCAGCTAGAACTAGTGAATTATTTCTTGCCTGATCTAAAGTGAGTTTGTCTTTAACACCGTTGTTCTCTAGCCACATAGGAAGCATTTCTTCATCCAGGGAAAGCAACACAGAGACGAACGGTTTCGCATCCCCAATTACAACAGCCTGGCTGATTAATGGATTAGCGCGAAGTGGATCTTCAAGTAGAGCTGGAGCAACATTCTTACCACCAGCAGTGATAATTAGTTCCTTCTTACGGCCGGTGATAGCTAAGAAGCCATCTTCGTCAAGAGTTCCGATGTCACCGGTTTTGAACCATTCACCTTCGAAAGTTGACTTGGTTGCATCCTTGTTGTTCCAATAGCTTTTTAGAACGTTAGAACCCTTCAGCCAGATTTCACCATCTTCAGCAATCTGAACAGCACATCCTGGAAGTGGGAAACCGACCTTGCCAATCTTTAGGTTTCCTGGTCTTCCAATAGTTACCGGTGCAGTTGTTTCAGTTAGTCCGTAACCTTCCAACACAATAAGACCGATAGCGCGATAGAAGTGACCGAGTCTAGTTCCTAGCGGTCCACCACCACTAATCGCATACTTGACTCTTCCACCCATAGCTGCGCGGAGTTTCTTATAGACCAAAACATCGAAGAGTTTGTGCTTGATGTTCAGTGAAAGTGAAGGACCTTTAGGTGTGTCCAGAGCCTCAGACCAGGCGATAGCAGTTTCTGCTGCCTTACGGAAGATGTTTCCTTTACCGCCAGATTCTGCTCGTTGTTCTGCAGAGTTGTAAACCTTTTCAAAAACTCGAGGAACGGCAAGAAGGAAAGTTGGGTGGAAGCTCTGCATAGCAGGAGCAACATTCTTAGCATCTGGCTGGTGACCAACCTGAACACCGGAAGCTGCACACAGCACTGAAACAAATCTTGCAAAAACGTGAGCCATAGGAAGGAACAGAACAGTTGAACCACCAGGGCAAACAACTTCCGGAAGAACTGCCTGAGCATTCTCACAAAGATCTACGAAACCTCTGTGTAGAAGCTCACAGCCTTTAGGCCTGCCTGTAGTTCCAGATGTGTAGATGATTGTTGCAAGAGAATCTAAACCTGCTGAAGTTCTTCTGGCTTCAAGAATCTCATCAGAAATCTTTGTTCCTTGATCTACTAGATCACTAAGGTCAGAACCTTCGATAATCCAAACGTTCTTCACCTGAGGTAATGAACCTTCGATGAATTTGTATGAAGCTGCCATCTCTTTGTTTTCAAGAATTACTGAAACTGAACCTGAATCACTCAGATTCCACTCCATCTGGGATGGAGCTGAGCTCTCATAAATAGGAACTGAACATGCTCCAGCAAACCATAAAGCAAAATCGCAAAGAGCCCACTCGTATCTGGTGTGACTCATGATGCCAACACGTTGACCTGGTTCAATACCGGCCGCTATAAAACCTTTAGCAAGAGCTTTAACTTCAGCTAGGTAATCACCAGCTGTTACTTCTTCCCAAACATTTGGGGCAGTTTGCTTCGACATTAAAGGAAGCTGAGGATCTTTATTTACTCGGTTAATGAGCAAATCCGTGATGTTGTAATGGTCGGGGGAAGTGACCATGCTTGGGACCTCGAAAACCTTCAAAACTCCACCACCTTTGTCTGGAAATCAAACTTTCACTTACTCTACCCAAGGTTTAGGGGTATTTTTACCTCTAAAGCACTTTCCGCAGAGCCTATCTCGGGCGGTAAACTTACAAAGTTAGTCAAATCAAGGAAAAAGCATGTTGAGCATAGGTATAGACATAGGTGGCACCAAGATCGCTGGCTGTCTAATCGACGGTGACGCGAAAGTTCTTCGCGAGGAGCGTGTCCCAACCCCAGCCCAGGACACTGAAGCTCTGGTTGATGCTGTAGTTGCCATGATCAACTCTTTGAAGGTCGACGACGAGGTTTCTTCAGTTGGTGTTGCTGCCGCTGGGTTTATTGATGCCGAGGGTTCGATGGTTAGGTATTCACCTAACCTGAGCTTCCGTAATGAACCACTTAAAGCAAAAATCCAAGAACGTGTCTCAGGTGAAGTTTTTATTGAAAATGATGCCAACGCTGCAGGTTGGGCTGAATACCGTTTTGGTGCTGGCCGAGGTTCAAAGAACATGGTCATGGTGACAGTTGGAACCGGCGTTGGTGGAGCGATCGTTACTAACGGCAAGTTGATGCGTGGTGGCTTTGGTATCGGTGGCGAAATTGGTCACATGAACTTCATTCCAAACGGTAAAGATTGCGGTTGTGGTCAAAAAGGCTGCCTTGAGCAATACGGTTCAGGAACAGCACTACTGAACATGGGCAAAGATCTAGTTCGTTCAGGCAAACCAGAAGCGAAAAGACTTACCGACCTCTGCGGTTCAGCGGATGAGCTAACCGGCGCAATGGTTTATCAGGCCATTCTCGATGGTGATGAGGGTGCGCTAAGCATTTTGAACCAACTGGGAAAGAACTTAGGAACTGCAATTGCTTCAATCTCAGCTTTATTAGATCCAGAAATCGTGGTTATCGGTGGAGGAGTGAGTGTGCTAGGCGAGACCCTTTTGGCACCAATCCGTGATGCCTACCTAGAACATCTGCCAGCTAGAGGCTTTAGACCAGAGATCAAACTGGTAACAGCAGAGCTTGTAAACGAAGCAGGCGCTATCGGTGCGGCAGACCTGGCTCGCCATGGTTCACAGTCAAGATAAACTTGGTATTCAACTGATAGGAGGTGCACCATGTGGTATTTTCTGCTGAAAAACATTGTTCTTGGACCTTTACTTAAGGTTCTTTTCCGTCCCTGGATTAGAGGAGTGGAAAACGTACCAACCGATGGTGCCGCCATCCTTGCCAGCAATCACCTTTCCTTCTCGGATTCAATCTTTTTACCTTTGATGCTTCGACGTCCTGTTGTATTCCTTGCTAAGAGTGAGTACTTCACCGGCAAAGGGATCAAGGGAACTCTGAACCGTTGGTTCTTCAAAGGAACTGGTCAGCTACCTATCGACAGAAGTGGCGGTAAGGCCTCTGAGGCTGCACTTAACACCGGTCTTCAAGTTCTAAGCCAAGGTCAGCTGCTAGGTATTTACCCTGAAGGAACCAGATCTCCAGATGGAAGACTTTTCAGAGGCAGAACAGGCATTGCTCGAATGGTGCTTGAAGCCAAGGTTCCAGTTCTACCAGTTGCCATGATTGACACAGAGAAAGTTCAACCAATTGGCCGAAGACTTCCGCGAATTAGAAGAATTGGTGTTGTAGTTGGTGAACCTTTAGATTTTTCTCGTTTTACAGGGATGGAAGGTGATCGTCTAGTTCTTAGAGCAGTCACCGACGAGATTATGTATGAGTTAATGAAGCTAAGCGGACAAGAATACATAGACGTTTATGCATCAACCATGAAGAAAACTCCAACCCCTAAGAAAGCATAAAAAGTGTCATCGAGAGAACAAGTAGTTCAAGCAGACCCTAAAGTTTTAGCAGGCTTGGACAACTACCTGAACCTAACTGCAGCCCAGCAGCCAACTTGGCCTGATGTTGACGCTGTTAAGGCAGTTCGTGAGACTTTGGCTAAATACCCGCCACTAGTTTTCGCTGGTGAAGTTGACATTCTGAAAGGCCGTTTAGCAGAAGCTGCTTCAGGTAAGGCATTCCTTTTGCAAGGTGGTGACTGTGCAGAAACTTTTGTTGATGCAACAGCAGACCGGATCAGAGCAAGAGTGAAAACACTGTTGCAGATGGCAGTTGTTCTTACCTACGGTGCTTCAATGCCAGTTATCAAAATGGGGCGCATGGCTGGTCAGTTCGCTAAGCCACGATCTTCAGACACTGAAACTAGAGAAGGGCTAACTCTTCCTGCATACCGTGGAGATGCAGTTAACGGTTACGATTTCACTTTGGAATCTAGAACACCTAACCCTGAGCGCATGCTTCAGGCATACAACACTTCAGCTTCAACTTTGAACCTAATCAGAGCTTTCACTATGGGTGGCTTTGCTGATCTTCGTTCAGTCCACGAGTGGAATAAAGGCTTCACCGATAATCCGGCTAACTCAAGATACGAAGTTATGGCGAGGGATATCGATAGAGCAATCAAGTTCATGGCTGCCTGCGGTGCAGATTTCAATGAGCTTAGAACAACTGAGTTCTACACTTCACATGAAGGATTGCTCTTTGACTACGAGAGATCTATGACTCGTATCGATTCAAGAACCGGAACCCCATACAACACTTCAGGTCACTTCATCTGGATTGGTGAGAGAACCAGGCAGCTCGATGGCGCTCACGTTGATTTCTTGTCAAGAGTTAGAAACCCTATCGGTGTGAAACTTGGTCCCTCAACCAACGTTGATGATGTTTTGGCTTTGATTGAAAAACTGGATCCAAATCGTGAACCAGGCAGGCTAACTTTCATCACCCGTATGGGAGCTTCACAGATTAGAGCAGCACTCCCAAAGCTGGTTGAAGCCGTTAAGAAATCTGAGGCTAAACCCCTTTGGATAACTGACCCTATGCACGGTAATGGCATCACAACAAAGAATGGCTATAAGTCAAGGCGTTTTGACGATGTGATGGATGAGGTTCGCGGATTCTTCGAAGTTCACCGTGAGCTTGGAACTTTCCCTGGTGGCGTTCACGTTGAACTTACTGGTGATGACGTTGCTGAATGTCTTGGTGGTTCAGAACACATTGATGAGATCACATTGGAATCACGTTACGAAAGTCTTTGTGATCCACGTTTGAACCATTCACAGTCCTTGGAACTAGCGTTCCTAGTGGCTGAAGAACTGGCTACTAGATAACTTATCTGGAACGAATAATCACTGTGTCACCAACATGTAAGGTGACGCCTTGGTTCTCTGATGCACCGGTGATTCTCTTAATTCCGTAGTCCTTGGTTAACCACTTTGTGTCAATCACAACTCTTAGACCCAGAGATTCAAGTAGTGATTTACCAGCCAAAATAGTTTCGCCTTTAACCTTTGGCATCACTACTGTGTTAGGCCCATTGCTAACTTCAATAACAACCGTGGAACCTTTGCCAACTTCTTTCTCATCAGGTGAGAGTGCTATGACTTCACCTTTAGCGAAGGTGTTTGAGTATTTGTATTTCACCTTACGAACATTTAGCCCAGCAGCTTCCAGAGCTGCTTTAGCAACGTTGAGTTGCAAACCTTGAATCACTGGTATTGATCCAAGTGAGACCTTTAGGTCAACAGGTGATGAAACAGGTAACCTAGCACCAGTCATGCCGGTGTATGAATAGATAGTTCCAATCGGGTAGTCAGAGCTGAACCATTCGGTGACTTTACCAACCGATAATCTTCCAGCAATCACCTTTGCACTGGCCGTGACCAGATCTAAACCTTGTATATCTGGAACTGAAACTGTTTCTTTACCTTTAGAAATCAGGATGGTTATCTGTGAATTCCTTGGAACTAGAACTCCTGCAGCTGGTTGAGTCCCAATAACTGTCCCTTCAGGAAAATCTGAACTATAAACACTTTTTACGATTACCTCTGACGTAATAGTTGAAAGAGTCTTTGTTGCCTGCACCTGAGATTTATCTGCGGTTGCTGGAACAGCAATAAGTGCTCCAGGTCCTGAACCAAACCACCATCCATCGAGTGAACCAAGACTTAGAGCAAGAACGCTTGCAACTAGCCAGCGAAGAGCAGCATAACGTGAGCCGTGTTTGCCCAAAGGTGAAACTTCAGGTTCAAGATCGCCAATAACTTCAGTGAAGTTTGTGTTTTCAGGCATCACTAAAGTTTGAGCAAGATCAACCTGTGGTTTAGGCAAACCTTGAAGTAAGGCTAATACTGCAGAAGCGTTCTGCGGGCGGTTAGCAGGGCTTGGTTGAGTGCAATCCAACATCAGTGAATTCAGATTGGCATCAACATAGGGGTTAGTTACCAGGGCAGAAGGAACTCTCTCTGAAGTGTGCTTGAAAGCAATCTGCATGGCGTCTTCGCCTTGGTATGGCTGTTTGCCGGTTAGCATTTCAAAGAGCATGATGCCAAAGCTATAAATATCACTAGTCGCTTCAGTTTTTCCACGCCTAATTACCTCAGGTGCTAGGTAGGCAACAGTTCCAACTAATGAACCAGTGTCGGTATCCGCTGTTAGTTCTCTAGCCAAACCAAAGTCAGTAACTTTGATGCGACCATCATCTGCTAACAACACGTTCTCAGGTTTTAGGTCGCGATGAACAATTCCGGATTCGTGAGCTTGAGCTAAAGCGGAGAGAACCGCTTTGCTAACTTGAGTTATTTGTTCAGTTGATAATTTTCCAAAGTCATTGAGTGCTTGTCTAAGTGTTATCCCTTTGACCAGCTCTAAAACTATGAAAGCTCTACCGTTGTCATCGCCCTGGTCATAAATGTTCACAAGATTAGCGTGATTAACTTTGGCAAGCATTCTGGCTTCGCGGAAAAACTTGTCTCTGAAAACAGGATCTTCGGCTAGGTGGGGGTGAATAACTTTAACAGCAACCATGCGGTCAAGTTTTTGATCTTTGGCTTGATAAACGGTTGCCATACCACCACGAGCAATAAGTTCTGTTAGCTGGTAGCGGTTTGCCAGCACCGAACCTACTAAATTACTCATTCTTCGACTTTAGCCGATAGAGCCAATACCAAGCTGAAGGCTCCCAAAGCGATGCGCCTTCAGCAAGTTGTTCAAAACCAATTTGTTTTAGTGTTTCTCTAACTGAGGTAAGGTCATGGTCTTCGAGTTCTGAAAGTTTTACTAAAAGTTCTTCGGTAAGTTGTTTACTTCCAAGATCTGCTTGCAAACCACTGCGTTGCATTTCAAGACAGAGTGCAACTACAAGTTGAAATTCAGATAACCAAAGTTTTTCACCAACCGAAATTAGTTCTTGAGCAATATCAGATGAACTGGTGCTTAATTCGACAAGGCTTGGGCAGTTATAGGGAGTGTGTGAAATAGGAACAATCAGCTTTGAGCCAGGGGAGACCACCGAGTTCCAACTCAAATCATTGGCCATCAAAAGAGCTTGGGTGCTAACTCCATGAAAAGCAGCAATTCTACTTAGTTGATCTCCTGGTTTGATCTTGTGATAGCCATGAACCAGGCAATGCTTTGGTGCTCGGGAGTCCTGTGACAGCTCAGGCTCTTTAGATTTATCAGAGACAAGTCGGAGGGTTGTTCCTGGGAATAGAATCGACCCTGAATGAAGGTCATTGATCTCTTGAATGAGATGGACCTTCAATCCGTATTTGTTCGCGATGCTCAATAGAGTTTCGCCTCTAGTCACCAAATGCTCTGCAGGAACTACTGGAACTACCGGAGTAAGTCGTTTACCTGGGATAACTAGCTTCTGGCCAGGAAATATAAAACTAGATGAGTTGAGGTTATTTGCTTCCATCAACTGGGTGAGTTCTAAACCGTATTTTGCGGCTATCTCAGCCAAAGTCTCGTTTGGTCGAAAAACGTGGATTAAGGGTTGACCTGACGAGGCACTCTGGCCTGGGTCAAATCCTGCGTTCATTGGTCCTAAAGTTGTTGGGCATGAATATCGTGCCACGTCGAGCCTATAGTTATGCGGAATGGCTATGGTGTGGCAATGTTAACACTGTGACTGAACCTTTAGATCAAGTATCTTCCTGGCTAACCATTACCGAGGCTGCAGAGCTGTTAGGCATTCAACCTGGCAAAGTTCGACGTCTAATTGAAGAGCACCACCTAATCTCTATCAAACGAGATGGTGTTCAGAGAATCCCTGCTGAACTAATTCTTGACGGTGAGCCTTTGGCATCACTTCGCGGAACAATCGTTGTTCTGCTTGACGATGGTTTCTCTCTTGATGGAGCAATCAACTGGCTATACAGCGTTGAGGATAGTTTGAAGACGACACCTATTCAAGCGTTGATTTCTGGCCGTAAAGCAGAAGTTAGAAGACTGGCTCAGTCTTTAGCTCTCTAAGAGTCTCGGTTCATAACCTTTAGAGCTAGGGCTTTAAGTCCCTGCTTACCAGGCTCATTGAAATCAGCCGCTTCTAAAGCTGCAAGGGATCTGTCGCCCAATTCAACAATCATGCGCTCTGTTTTATCGTAAGCACCCGAATCTTTGATTAGATTTTGCAGGAAGGCAATCTGATTTTCATCTAGCTCTCGACTGGTAAGGAGTTCTTCGAAAGTGTCGACCATTGACGGTGCCTTTTCGGCTAGAGCTTCTTTGGTTAGAGCCACTAGCACAGTTCTTTTACCTTCACGAAGATCATCACCAGCAGGTTTACCGGTAACGCTAGGGTCTCCGTAAACACCGAGAATGTCATCTCTCAATTGGAATGCAATACCAAGAGGAATACCGATTTGTGTGTAAACACCTAAGTCAGCCTGATCTGCACCAGCGAAAGCAGCTCCTAAACGAAGCGGTGCTTCAATGCTGTATTTAGCTGTTTTGTAGAGAATGACTTTCTCAGCCCTGCCAACTGCTTCCGCGATAGTTCTGGTTTGAGCAGCATTTTCTTCAAGCACATCAAGATACTGTCCTGCCATAACTTCAACACGCATCAAACTAAATTCATCTCGGCAAGAACTCTCAACTTCTTTATCTTTAGAAGAAAGGAGAGCGTGACCGAAAATCTCACTTGACCAACCCAGCATCAAATCGCCAACTAAAACAGAGCCAGCAACACCGAAGCGTTCAGGTGAGCCAGCCCAGTTCTTGGCTTTGTGCATTGATTCAAATCTCTTGTGAATGGCAGGAGCCCCGCGACGAGTGTCAGATTGATCCAGCAAGTCATCGTGGACCAAGGCTGCTGCATGGAACATCTCTAGTGCTGCACCAATACCGGTAATGGCTTCAAACTGCTCATCAACAATGGCTTCATCCTTGAGGCTAGCCAGCCACGAATAGTATGCAAAGAGTGCTCTGAAGCGCTTGCCACCTTCAAGAAGGGACTGGGTGAAGTCAACGACTGGCACGAGGTCTGCAGAGATAGCTTCAAAATCTGATCTTTGCTTGCTGCAAAACTCGACCAGATTGGCTTGGACTTGGTTTAGGAACTGTTCTGTGCTCTTCACTGGAATAGCCTAACTTGCGACAAAGGAATAACATTTAGACATAGGTTCTGAAAGGTAGCAAAAATGGGGCTAAGCGACAAAGAACAACAGGTGCTCGAGGAGCTAGAACGCCAACTTACCGGCGGGAAGAAACCGGTTAAAGAGCCAAAGCCTGAAGCGCCAGTGCACTATTCAAGACTTCTAGTTTCAGGCTCACTTTTAGTGGTGATCGGGCTAAGTGTTCTGATATTCGCCACAACCATCCACCTGACCTGGCTTGGGGTTCTTGCCTTCCTAATAATGCTTTCAGGCTTGTATTTGGTAAGCCAAAAGTGGTCTTCCAAGAGCATAAAAGCAACCAAAAACAAGGCATCTAAGCCAAAATCTAAGGAAAACCCGTTTGAAAAGCGCTGGAATCAAAGGGATTAGCCCCCAAATCTAGCTGTTTTTATAGGCCCTGGAGCGATCCAGGGCTCTTTTTTACCCAAAAATAGCCCTTTTGAGAGACATCTTAGGATTTTTCCTCCACCAAATAACCCCTTGATTTTATTGGTCAAGACACGCCAAAATAGTATTTTGGTGGTTTAATTTGACAAATGGTGGATGAAAATGGTGTAATGTGGAGATAGTTAATCGCTACTCACCTAAGGAAGGGGAAGTCAATGTTTATCGGCACTAACTACCCCAAACTTGATGAGAAGTTTCGCCTGATCTTGCCAGCAAAATACAGGGAAAGCCTGGCTGGTGGGGTAGTTCTCACTAAGGGTCAAGAGAACTGTTTGGTATTGATGCCTAAGGAAGCTTTCTTTGAACGAGCAGAAACCATCTTGGGAACTGCAACGTTAGGTACTTCTCAGTACCGAAACCTAAGCCGTCACCTTTTTTCTTTAGCTGACACTCAAACCCCTGATGGTCAGGGTCGAATCCTTATTTCAGCTGAACTACGTGCATGGGCAGACCTTAGTCGTGAACTTGTTGTTGCCGGTGTTGGTAGAACTATCGAAATTTGGAACCCAGAGAAGTACGCAGCTCTTATGGAAGGTAGCGCTGAAGACTTTGCCAACTACAACGAGGGGGAGGTGAAGCAAATCTAGTTGCTAATTGCTGATCTCCAGCTATTTCGTTTGTGGCTATCTTCCCCGAAGCCAGAGGCAGATGGATGGGGTTCAGTGATTAGGAACTAACTGCAAAACTGATGACTCAAATTTCTGAACTTCACGAACCTGTTCTTTTGGAGCGTTGTATCGAAATCCTCGGTGAAGCTCTATCTGCGGACAATGCAATTTTGGTTGATGGAACCCTTGGCCTTGGTGGTCACAGCGAAGCTTTTCTGAAGAAGTTTCCAAACCTAACTCTGGTTGGAATCGACAGGGATGAGAACGCCCTAGCACTTGCCGGTGAAAGATTAGCTCCTTTCGCAGACCGTATCCACCTGGTTCAAGCCGTTTACAGCGAGATTGTTGACGTTCTTGATGAACTTGGTATTGACCAGGTGGATGCAGTCTTACTTGACCTTGGTGTTTCTTCTATGCAGCTAGATGAAACAGACAGAGGTTTCTCATACTCACAGGATGCTCCGCTGGATATGAGAATGGATAACTCCTCTGCGGTAACAGCAGAGCAGATTCTAAACGAATACAGCGAAGCAGACCTTGCTCGTATCTTCAAGGTTTATGGCGAAGAGAGATTTGCTAAACCAATTGCGAAGAAAATTGTTCAACTTAGAACCAAGTCACCTCTAACTAGAAGCAAAGAGTTGACCGATGTTATTTCTAAGATTGTTCCTTTTATTCCAGGTAAGAGTTCAGGTCACCCTGCAAAGCGAGTTTTTCAAGCACTACGCATTGAAGTTAACAACGAACTGTCAATCCTAGAAGAGACAATCCCTGAGGTTATCGATGCTCTAAGAGTTGGTGGGCGAGTAGTTGTTCTTTCATACCAGTCACTTGAAGACCGGATTGTCAAGCAGGCGTTGGTTGCGGCTTCAACATCGTCAGCACCAGTAGATCTTCCTATTGAGCTTGCTGAGCACGCACCAGTAATCAAACTTCTTGTTCGTGGAGCTGAAAAGGCTTCGGACAAAGAGATTCAAACAAATCCAAGATCGGCATCTGTGCGCCTACGCGCTGCCGAGAAGATAAGGAAAGCAGCATGAGCGCTTATTCAGTACAACCAGCGATTAGACCAGTTGTCGCACCTAGAAGACACCTAAGAGCGGTTCAGAGCCCAGTTCGAAGTGCTGCCACGTCTCGGAATATCCAGTCAGCTACACGCAATGTTGCAGTTAGAGCACTAGCTCGTAAGGCACTAGTTGGAATTCTTGGTGTTTGGATTACTTCAGCAATTGTTGGAAGCCTATGCGACACTTCGATTTACCAGATTTCGCAGCTAAAGCACGAAAGCGAAGCCATAGCCACCCAAACCCAGGTTTTGCAGCAACAGGTTGACTCACTACGCTCACCGCAGAACTTAGCAACTAGCGCTAGAAACCTAGGCATGATCGTGAACTCAAACCCTGTATTCCTGAAGGTAGCAACTGCAAAGGTTCTAGGTAATGCTGTTCCAGCCTCACTAAGCACCTCAACTTCAGTTTCAAACAATCTAATTGCAAACTCAGTGATGATCGCTAAGAGCAAGCCAACCAAGGGCTCAAGTACTCACATGAACCTGCCAACTGTAACGAAAACCACTTCTTCGAGTGTCAAGAGCACTAATCCTTCAGTTGCCAAAGTAGTTTTGCCTAGTGCTGTAATCCCAGCATCACCGACACACTAAAAACTAGGTAGGGGCACGTTGTGCAAAACGATGACATTGGCGGAAGGCAGAGAAAGTTCAACCGAGCCATTCTTGTCGTCATTGGCCTATTCGTTTTTATGCTCGGAAACTTTCAAATAGTCAATGCTCAGCACTACAAAGACGAGGCTAATAGTTACCTAAATAAGACTGTCGATGTTAAAGCCATTCGTGGAAACATCGTAGACAGCCAAGGAAACATTCTTGCATCTGAAGTTACTACCTGGGATGTAAACATCGACCCCGTTAACGTAGGTCCCGTTGTCTTGACCATTGGCAACCAACAGGTGGCTTTCAGTAAAGAGCAGATCGCTCAAAAGCTTGCAGATATGTTGAAGCTACCTTTGGATAGTGTGCTTGGAAAAATGACCGGGGTTGGTCGTTATGCAAACTTGAAGAAAAATGTTGGCGCCTCCACATACATCGCGTTACACAACCTAGACATTCCTTGGTTGTATTTTGACCCTCAACAATCACGTTTGTATTCGCAAGGAGCTGTTGCCGGTAATCTGCTAGGTTTCGTAGGTTCCGATGGAACTCCACTGGCTGGTATCGAAAGAACCATGAATGCCTGCCTTGCAGGTGTTGATGGCAAAGAGTCTTATGTTCAAGGTGCTGACTGGATCAAGATTCCTTCTTCGATTCAAACCATCACTCAGGTGAAGAATGGTTCAGATGTTGTTCTAACAATTGATTCAGATTTGCAGTACGCCGCTCAGCAAGAAGTAGCCGCAACAGTTAGAAGATTGAAAGCTGACTGGGCAAGCGCCATAGTTATTGAAGTTAAGACTGGTCGTATCCTGGCGGCAGCGGAAGCTCCTTCAGTTGATCCAAATAACCCAGGTGGAGTTGCGCCTCAAAATAGACACTCACGAATTTTTCAAGCCGCTTTTGAACCTGGGTCAATTCTGAAAACGGTTGCTGCGGCAACAGCTATAGACGTTGGCAAGGCTTCACCAACTTCGCACGTGATAGCTCCAGATAAGTTACGTATGCCTTGGGGTCAATACATCAATGACTCCGAAATTCACGGTCCTTGGAAACTAACTTTGACTGGCGTTTTGGTTGAATCATCGAACACCGGTATCGTGCAGATTGCCGGCAAGGTTGATTCTGCAACTAGATACGCATACATGCAGAAATTTGGTATGGGTTCTAAAACTGGCGTGAACTTTGAAGGTGAATCTTCTGGAGTGCTAACCAACTACACAAACTGGGACAGAATGTCCAACGAAACTGTTATGTTCGGTCAAGCTGTTTCCCTAACCCCAATCCAAACCGCAATGATTTACCAAACCATTGCCAATAAGGGTGTTCGCAAGTCACCAGTGTTGGTCGATGGCTGTCGTGACAAGAATGGAAATATAAGCAGAACTTCTGTTCCAGATCCTGTTCGAGTTATTAGTGAATCTTCAGCTAAACAAACCATGGACATGCTTGAAAAAGTTGTTGAAAAAGGTCCGATTGGTAAGACTGCACGAATCTTTGGTTACCGAGTTGCAGGTAAGACTGGAACCGCTCAGATTGCTGAAGGTCGTGGCTATGGTCGTTTGCACGCGGTATCTTTCGTAGGTATTGCACCAGCTGAAGATCCTAAGTATGTGGTTGCAGTTACCGCATACAAGTCAAGAACGGTTAGCAACTCTTTAGGTGCAACACCGGGCTTCGTATCGGTTATGAAACAAGTTCTGAAGACTCATGCGATTCCACCGGCAACTACTAAATCAACCTATATTCCGGTGAGGTGGTAGTCATGGAAATCAAACAATCTATTCCGCCTATTTTGAGACCAGATCAGGTCAAGCCAGTTTCTTTTCAAGAGTTGGTCAAACATTTTGATTTAACTGGAACCACAAAGGATGCAGCACTAACTGGTATCAGCATGAACACAGGCGATCTTCGAGCTGGAGATCTCTTTGTTGCGATGCCTGGTTTGAAAACTCACGGAGCTAACTACCTAGCCAAGGCGTTGGAACAAGGTGCTGTTGCTGTTATTACAGACCAAGCTGGGAAAGATATCATTGGTGAGGTTGATGTTCCTGTTGCACTTCTAGAAGAACCTAGAAAACGCCTAGGTGCTCTGGCTGCTTTTGTTTATGCAAATACTCCTGGCAACATGCCTTTACTTTTTGGAACTACTGGAACAAACGGTAAGACTTCAACTTCTTACCTACTTGAAGGAATCCTTAGACAGCTAGGCAGAGTTACCGGCCTTACCTCAACGGCTGAAAGACACATTGCTGGTGAAGTTATTGTTAGCCGTCTAACTACACCCGAATCAACTGAAATGCATGCCCTTATTGCAAGGATGCGTGAAAAAGGTGTTACAGATGTTGCCATCGAAGTTTCAGCTCAAGCACTAACTCAACTAAGAGTTGATGGTTTACATTTTGATGTTGTTGGCTTCACTAACCTGACCCACGATCACTTCGACGATTATGCAGGCTTTGAAGAGTATCTAAAAGCTAAAGCAAAGCTATTCACTAAAGCAATGGCCGATAGAGGTGTTGTTTGTTTAGATACCGAGTATGGCCAAAGAGTCGTTGAACTCAGTGAGATTCCAGTTGTTACTATCAGTAGTAAACCTGGAATCGATGCAGATTGGAAAGTTCTGGTAACTCACGAAGTTCCAGGTCGAACCGAGTTTGAACTAGTAGGTCCTGATGGTCAAAAGCTAGTCAGTAGTGTTCCGTTACTTGGCGCGCACATGGCTTTAGATGCAGGGTTAGCTATCGCAATGGCAGTTGAAGCTGGCTACGAATTTGAAGTTATCAAGAAGGCTCTTAGCAACGGCATTGAAGCCTACTTACCAGGTCGAACTGAACTAGTTTCACCAGAGGGTGCACCAAGCGTCTACGTTGATTTTGGTCATTCACCAGATGCTTTCCTAAACACGTTAGCTGCTGTTAGAAAAGTAACCAAGGGTAAAGTGCTTATGCTCTTCGGTGCTGATGGTGACCGTGATGCAAGTAAACGACCTGAGATGGCAAGAGTTGCTGCAGCCGGTTGTGACATTTTGGTTATTACTGATCACCACCCAAGATTTGAGAATCCAGCCTCAATTAGAAAAACTCTTGTTGAATCAGCTAGAGATTTCAGACCTGAACTTGAGATTCACGAAGTTTCACCACCTGAAGCTGCAATTCGTTTAGCGGTTTCACTTGTTAAACCAGGAGATGCGATTCTGTGGGCAGGTCCAGGTCATCAGGACTACCGAGACATTGAAGGCGTTAGGACTCCATACTCAGCAAGAGCTGAAGCTAGAGCTGCTTTGAAAGAAGCAGGTTACTGATGATTCGCTTGAGTTTGGATGAGATTGCCAAAATTATTGGTGGTGACCTTTACGGTGAGGGATCGCTAAGCATTACCTCTAGCGTTGAAACCGATTCAAGATTGATTAAAGCTGGTGGTTTGTTCTTTGCAAAACCGGGAGAAGTTACCGATGGTCATCTCTTTGTTGATGCGGCTTTTGATTCAGGGGCAGTATGTGCTGTTGTTGAGCACCGAGTTGAATCGGGGATAGCTCAGATTGTTGTTGAAAATGTTGTTGCAGCACTTGGATTACTAGCCGCGTTTGTTGTTGCCGAAGTCAAATCTAAAGGCCAGTTAGTTGTTGTTGGGGTAACCGGATCGAATGGTAAGACCACAACTAAAAACATGTTGCGAAATGTTCTAAGCCAGTTTGGCAACACGGTCGCCCCGGAAGAGTCTTTCAATAACGAGGTTGGGGCTCCATACTCGATGCTCAAAGTTGATGAGCAAACAAAATACTTAGTTGTTGAACTTGGGGCTGATGGTTTAGGCAGCATCAGCTATCTAACCAGAATGTGTCGACCAGATATCGCTATCGAACTAAAAGTTGGTTTAGCGCACGCTGGTGAGTTCGGTGGGATAGAAACAACAGAGAGAATCAAAGCTGAGCTAGTTGAAGAACTGAGTTCGAATGATTTTGCAATTTTGAATGCTGATGATCCAAGAGTTATCAACATGGCAAGTTTGACCAAGGCAAAGATTAAGACCTTTGCAGTTGGTTCACCAGCTGATTATCGAGCAACGGAAATTAAACCAACTATTTCAGGTACTAGTTTTACGCTGACCAGATCAGATGCAACCAGTGAGGTTGTGAATCTTCAGATTCTTGGTGAACACCACGTTTATAACGCACTTGCTACCTTGGCTGTTGCAGATGTTTTAGGACTTGATTCCGCAAAGAGCATTAGAGCTTTGGAAGACATGAAGCTAGCCGAACGTTGGCGTATGGAACTTCACAACCGTCCTGATGGTCTGACCATAATCAATGATGCTTATAACGCTTCACCGGATTCCACCAAGGCCGCACTGATTACTTTGGCGGATTTGGGTCGTCAAACAGGACGTCCAACGGTTGCAGTTATCGGTGAGATGGCTGAGCTAGGGGAGTTCTCGGCTCAAGAGCATGATTCAATAGGGCGATTGATTGTTCGACTAAACATAGATCAGTTAGTTGTCGTTGGTTCTGGGGCGAAACTTGTTCACATGGGTGCTAGTCAGGAAGGCTCATGGGATGGGGAATCAAAGTATTTCGATGAAATCTCCCAAGCCTTGGCCTATCTCCGTGAAATGCTTACCAGTAATGAGATTGTCTTGGTGAAATCATCCAAGTCGGCGAAATTGAGATATCTAGGCGATGACCTTTTGGAGGTGAATGCATGAGAGCTTTACTTTTGGCTGGTTTCTTGGGCCTTGTTTTAGTTTTGGTGCTAACCCCAATGCAGATTTGGTTCTTCAAGAAACTTGGTTGGGGTCAGGTTATTCGTGTTGATGGCCCTAACTCTCACCTAACGAAACGTGGAACACCTTCAAGCGGTGGAATTGCGATTATCTTGAGTGCTATTGCCGCATATTTTCTCGGTAAAGGCTTCAACGGGGAAATTCCAACATTCTCGGCACTATTAGTGATGTTCATGATGGTTGGTCTTGGTCTGGTTGGTTTTCTGGATGACTTCCTGAAAGTTAGAAAACAAAACAGCGCAGGTCTATCTGGCATTTTCAAAATCATTGGTCAGGTTGTTGTTGCAGCTGTGTTTGCCGTAGCAGCAATTTCCAATACTGATGGGGCAGGTCTAACTCCAGCATCAACTGAGGTTTCTATTTTCCGTGACACAGGCTTTGACCTTCTCAAGATTGCTCCTAGTACCTGGGGACAGGTTGGAATCTGGATAGGTTTTGGAGCATTCTTGATTTGGATATTCCTGCTTGTTACCAGCGCTTCTAACGGTGTGAACCTAACCGATGGTCTTGATGGTTTAGCAACCGGCTCTTTGATTATGTCTATAGGAGCTTTTGCGGTGATTGGCTTCTGGAAATTCAATCAGGCTTGTGATCTAACCAACATCGCACCTAACTGTTACAACACCAGGGATCCACTTGACCTTGCTGTCATAGCGGCAGCAATCGTTGGAGCTCTTATTGGCTTCCTTTGGTTTAACACCAACCCAGCACAGATCTTTATGGGGGATAGTGGCTCGCTTGGTTTAGGTGGAGCGCTAGCTGGATTAGCTATCCTTTCTCAAACTGAAGTTCTGTTGCTTCTTGTTGGTGGCCTTTTCGCGATTGAAGCCGGTTCAGTTATTCTTCAGCGTGTAGTTTTCAAAGCGACCAGACTGGCTACTGGAACCGGTCGAAGAATTATTTTGATGAGTCCACTGCATCACCACTTTGAAGAAAAGGGCTGGAACGAAGTCACGGTTGTTGTTCGGTTCTGGATCATCTGTGGTCTGTTGGTTCTTGCTGGTATCGGCTTGTTCTATGTTGAGTGGATTTATGGTTCAGTGGCATGAGCAAGTTGGATTCTCTAAATAGTTGGCACTCTGATTGGTCCAACACTAAAGTCGTAGTTTTTGGTCTAGGTGTATCTGGTTTTTCTGTTGCAGACACGTTAGTTGAACTTGGCGCGAAAGTTATTGTCATCGCAGATAAAGCTGAAACAGATTTAGTTAACGTTTTAGATGTTTTAGAAGTTCAAAGCTTTATTGGAAATTCACTTGAAGAAAACAAAGCCAGAGTGGATTCTTTTGAACCAGATGTCCTGATTACTTCACCTGGAATTAGGCCCTCCAATGAACTTTTAGTTCACGCTAGAGGCAAAGAGATCGCAATCTGGACTGACATTGATCTTGCTTGGCGAGTTAGAGATAAATTCGCAAAAGCTGCAGAGTGGATTTGTATTACGGGTACCAACGGTAAAACGACGGTGACTCAACTGGTTGAGGGCATGCTATTAGCTGCAGGGGTTAGAGCAAGTGCTTGTGGAAATATCGGTGTTCCAATTCTCGATGCCATAAGACATCCAGCTGAGTTTGAAGCGCTGGTAGTTGAGCTAAGTAGCTTTCAGCTTCATTACATTCAACACATGGAGCCTTTAGTTAGCGCTGTGTTGAACATAGCCGATGACCACCTTGACTGGCACGGTTCACTGGATAAGTACGCTTCTGATAAAGGCAAGATTTATAACAACACTAAAGTTGCCTGCATTTATAACTCGCTAGATTCCAAAACCTCAGAGCTTTTAGCGCAATCCACCAATACTGAATCTGCTCAGGCTGTTGGATTTACTGTCATGACTCCAACACCTAATGAAATTGGCTGGGTTGAAGACATTCTGGTCGATAGGGCATACGTGGATAAGGCTGATGTTGCCGATGAGATTGCAACCATTTCTGATCTTCATAACATCCCGGTGATTAGTCCACATCTCTTAGCGAACGTGGCTGCAGCTTCTGCTATCGCTAGAGGAGCTGGTGTTCAGCCAGAAGAGATTCGTAAAGCACTGCAGGTTTTTAAACTAGATGCTCATCGCATTGAACTTGTTTTAGATGCTGAAGGTATTCGCTGGGTCGATGACTCTAAGGCGACAAACCCGCATGCTGCCGATGCTGCTCTTGCAAGCTTTGATTCGGTGATTTGGATTGTTGGGGGATTACTCAAAGGCGTTGACATTTCGCCTTTGGTTCAAAAGCATGCAACCAAACTAAAAGCCGCTTTAGTTATTGGTGTTGAGCGTCAGAGCGTGCTAGATGCTTTAGCTCAATATGCCCCTGATTGTGAAGTTATCGAAATAGATACCAAACCTGAATTGGTTATGTCTGAGGTCATCGCTTTTGCAAGGGCAAAGGCTAGTTCAGGCGATGTTGTTTTGTTGGCCCCGGCTGCTGCATCGATGGACCAATTTCAAGATTATGCCGATAGAGGCAATGCTTTTGCGAGAGCTGTTTTAGAAGGGCGAGAGTAATGGTCACCAGAGAAAAGAATGTAAGTCGGGTTTCTAGAAATAGGAATGTTGCACCTAAACAAACCAAAGCCAAGTCTTTCTTTATGAATCCTAAGCAGAGTTTTATGCAGTGGTTCGATAACTACTTCTTGCACCAGTCTCGTGCGTTCTATTTGATGGTGATGCTAATTCTGTTCATCGTAGGACTTGGTTTAGTTGTTGTTTTTTCGGCTAGCCACGTTAGCGCTATCAAGAGTTCAGGAAATCCTTTCAGTGACTTAATTGTTCAAACCGCTTGGGCAGTTATCGGTTTGGTGCTCATGGTTTTTATCTCTAATCGAAGCGTTGAGCAAATAGAGCACTTCGGCCGCAGAGGTTTTTGGTTGTTCCTCGGATTGCAATGTTTAGTTGTTGTTCCAGGTATCGGAAGATCTTCCGGTGGTAACTCAAACTGGATTGGTATCGGAAACATTTCGCTAGGGCAGCCTTCTGAGTTTTTGAAACTAACCATGATCATCATGTTGGCATCAAACCTTGCACCATTTGCAGACCGGTTGGATGATTTCAAACGCGGGCCAGCTCAATTCATCAGTTGGGGCGTTCTCACCGCAGGTGTGGTGGTTGGCACCGGTAAAGACATGGGAACAGCTCTAGTTATGGTGTTGACTCTAATTGGAATCTTGTATTTGATTGGCTTCCCAAGAAACTGGTGGTGGAGATTAGTTGGAATAGTTGGCGTCCTTGGTTTTGCTCTGGTTCAAATTAGCGACTCTCGTAAAGCACGTTTTGGTGAGTTCATTACCCGATGGATTAATCCAGGTAACGTTTCACTTGATGGGCTCGGATGGCAGACCGAGCACGGTTTTTGGGGATTAGCTTTCGGTGGTGTTACCGGTAACGGTTTGGGTCAATCAAAACTTGACTGGGGTTGGATTCCTGAAATTCAAAACGACTTTATCTTTGCAAACATCGGTGAAGAGATGGGAATGCTCGGAGCAATAACAGTTATTTTCTTGTTCTTTGCTTTAGGAAAATACATTCTTCGCATCGCAAACCTGAACCAAGATCCTTTTGTTCACATTGTTAGCATCGGAATCATGGTTTGGATTCTCTTGCAGGCTTATATCAACATCGCAGTTGTTGTTGGGTTAGGTCCAGTGCTAGGTGTTCCATTGCCTTTGATTTCTAAAGGTGGTTCTTCATTGGTGGCAGTTTTGATGGCACTAGGTGTTGTTCTTGCCTTTGAAAGAAATACTGTTGCAGTTCCGAGTCGAATCAAGAGCCGATGACTAACTATCTTTTAGCTGGCGGAGGAACAGCGGGTCACGTAAACCCGCTGCTTGCCCTTGCTGACGAAATAATTAGTAGCTCGAAAGAAAATAAAGTTTGGGCCTTAGGAACCAGCGAAGGCCTCGAGTCGAGATTGGTACCAGAAAGAGGCTATGAGCTTCTTATTGTTCCTCGACTGCCTATGCCTAGAAAGCCAAATCTTTACGCATTAACTTTTCCAGTTAAGTTCCAACAGAGCGTAAATCTAGTAAAGCAATACATATCAGCAAACAACATCGATGTGGTTGTTGGTTTTGGTGGTTATGCAAGCGCACCGGCATATCGTGCTGCTAAAGAACTGAAAGTTCCTTATGTTATTCATGAAGCAAATGCCATGCCAGGTTATGCAAACCGAGTTGGCGCCAAATCAGCAGCGGCTGTCGGTATTACTTTCAAAAACACTAAGCTTCCTAAAGCAACCTTCGTAGGTATGCCGCTTCGTAAAGAGATTATAGAAATCAGCAAATCTGATTATCGTTTCGAAGGTGCAAAATACTTTGGTCTTGATCCAAGCCTTAAAACCCTGGTGGTAACCGGTGGCTCGCTTGGAGCAAGGCGAATAAACGAGACCATTGAGGCTAGCCGCAAGGTGCTAGATGCTGCCGGTATCCAGGTTCTTCACATTGTTGGCGATAGGGCAGGACTTGAGCCAATTCACGAAGGTGCATATTCGAGGATTGCCTATTGTGATCGCATGGACTTAGCTTTAGCGGCGGCAGATTTCGTGGTGGCTAGAGCTGGTGCCGCAACAGTCTGTGAACTTGCAGCAATTGGTCTCCCATCTGTTCTTGTTCCATATCCCGTTGGTAATGGAGAACAGCGTTTCAATGCTGAGAGCCTGGTTGAAGCCGGTGGAGCACTATTGGTTGAAGACAGCAAATTTGATGCTGCTTATGTTGCAGGGACTCTGATTCCACTTCTAAGCGATTCAAAGCGCGTGATGGCTATGGCTGAGAAGGCTAAGTCTCAAGGTGTCACAGATGGTTCTAAAGCGCTTTTGAATCTTGTAAATGGCGTGTTGAAAGGCAAGTGAGCAAAGCTTGCTACCTAGTCTTAAATAACTTCTGTAAGGAAAACAATGACCATCAAACCGGATTTCAGCCAAGCCATCCCAGGCAATCTTGGCAAGGTGCACTTTATTGGCATCGGTGGATCTGGCATGAGCGGTATTGCTCGCATGCTTATCAAAGCTGGTCACAAAGTTACCGGTAGCGATGTTAGAGAATCTAAGAATATTCTCGAGCTTCGTGCTCTAGGAGCAGAGATTGTTATTGGCCACGATGCCAAGAACTTGGGCGATGCAGACACTGTGGTTGTTACCTCAGCGCTGTGGCCAACTAATCCTGAGTATGTTTTGGCTCAGGAAATGAAATTGCCTATTCTGCACAGATCCCAGGCACTCAAGTATTTGACTTTAGGTAAGAAGCTTATTTCTGTCGCAGGAGCTCATGGTAAGACAACCAGCACTGGAATGGTGGTCACAGGACTTAAGAACCTAGGTGTTGATCCTTCATTTGTTAATGGTGGAGTTATTGCCGCCTATAACTCCTCATCTGCTAGCGGTGATTCTGATTTGTTTGTGATTGAAGCAGATGAATCAGATGGCTCATTCCTGTATTACGACACTGCAGTTGCTTTGATTACAAATGTTGATCCAGACCATTTGGATCACTACGGTTCTTTGGAGAACTTTGAGGCAGAGTTTGCAAGATTCGCTAACCAAGCTGGCGATTTTGTTGTTATTAGCTCTGATGATGAAGGTGCGGTTAGAGTCACCAAGCTAATCACTAATAACCGAGTGATTACCTTTGGTTTCGCTGCAACTGCTGACGTTCGAATAGTTGAAATAGACGCTACTGGTGCTCAGGTGAGTTTCACTTTGGAATACGAAGGCGGTCGGTATTCAACTAGTTTGTTGATTCCAGGTAAACACAATGCAATTAACGCAGCCGGAGCTTTTGCAGTCTTAGTTGGACTTGGCTTTGATCCAGAGAAATCACTTATCGCCATTTCTGAATTTGCTGGAACTGAACGTAGATTTGAACTTCATGGGGAGATCAGGGGAGTGAGGGTTTATGACGACTTCGCCCACCACCCAACTGAGGTGAGTGCTGCATTGCAAGGAGCAAGAGCTGTTGTTGGGGATGGAAGATTGGTTACTGTTTTTCAGCCGCATCTATATTCCAGAACTCGTCTTTTCGCTAAAGAGTTTGCTCAAGCACTTGCAGCAAGTGATGAAGTTGTTGTGCTTGATATTTATGCTGCGAGAGAAGATCCAGAACCAGGCGTGACCGGCGCTTTGATTGCTGATGCTTTCGCTGACCAACAGAGAATGCATTACGTTCCAAACTGGGATGATGTTCCAAAGGCCGTTGCCGCTATAGCTAAAGCAGGAGATTTTGTTATCACGATGGGCTGTGGAGATGTTTATCGTCAGGTACCGGGTATTTTGAAAGAGCTTGGAAATTGAATCAAGCACCTAGAAACAGATATCAAGACTCCTCGCGTAAGCCACAGAACAAAGCTGTGGCCAAACCAAAAAGAATAAGTGTAAAGCCGCTTAGAGCTAAGAAGGTCAAAGCTCAAACACCTCGCCTAAGGTTCTCTGAAAGAAGAAACCAAGCTCGCCAGGTCAAGCGTTTCACTCGTGAGTCAAGATTCGGAAAGATTTTCATTCGTTCGCTCCTAGCTAGCGTAGTTGCACTTGTTTTATTTGTTTTAGCGACAATGTTCACTCCCATGCTTGCCATTGACAAGATTTCTATTGTTGGTAATTCAAGAGTTTCGACCAAAGCAATATCTGCAGCGGTCAAACATCGTCTCGGTGGTTCACTCACCTTGATTAGTGATGCTGCTGTTGCCGATGATTTAAAGCAATTCAAATTAATTGAGAGCATAGCTCTGGAGAGCAAACCTCCACACACGTTAGTTATTCATGTCTCAGAAAGAGCACCTATCGCTTTAGTGGTTAGGGGAGGAACCAGGTTCCTTTATGATCCAGCAGGGGTGAATCTAGGTCGGGCTACTGGTAGCGAGTTGTTGCCAACTATTTTGATTGCTGATGATCCGAAGATTTCCAAGAATTACCGTCAAGCGATTGATGTGTTGTTGGCTTTACCTGCACAGCTTCTGACCAAAGTTGCTTATATTCAGGCCAAAACAAAAGACAACGTCACCATGCAACTTCGTGGTTATTCAGCTCAAACCATAATCTGGGGTGATTCATCTCAGTCGATTTTGAAATCTAAAGTTCTAAAAGCTTTAATTTCAAGGACACCTAGAACTGTTCGAGCCACATTCGATGTTTCTTCACCTTTGACTCCAAGCGTTATTCGCTAGAAAATCTTTTGACACACCTGCTAAATGTGCAGAGCTATTGGTCTTTTTACTAATAGTTTCTTGGCGCTAGAGCATTTACTAGGGAACACTAACCCTCAACTAGAGGTTGAAGGTTAGGTTTTCTGGGCAACATGGAGGAAAACAAATGACAACTCAACTAAACAACTTCTTGGCAGTCATCAAGGTGGTTGGTGTTGGTGGTGCCGGTGGTAACGCGGTCAATCAGATGATCGAAAAAGGTTTACGCGGCGTTGAATTTATCGCAATCAACACAGATGGTCAGGACCTCCTGAAGTCAGAAGCTCACGTGAAGCTGGAGATTGCTTCAGAAGACAAGCGCAACCTTGGTGCTGGTGCAGATCCAGAATCTGGACGACGTGCTGCTGAAGACCACGTTGATGAGATTGCTGAAGTGCTTCGTGGAGCAGACATGGTTTTCATCGCTGCTGGTGAAGGTGGAGGTACCGGTACCGGCGCTGCACCTGTGGTTGCGAGAATTGCAAAGCAAGCTGGAGCACTTACTGTTGGTGTTGTTACTAGACCATTTGATTTCGAAGGTAACCGTCGTGCACAGAACGCACAGTCAGGTATTGATGCACTACGCGCAGAAGTTGACACTCTGATTGTTGTTCCAAACCAAAGACTAATTGATCTAAAGAACGAAGAGTTAAGTTGGGTTGACTCATTCGCTATGGCTGATGATGTTCTACGCGCTGGAGTTCAGGGTATTTCAGATCTAATCACCGAACCAGGTCTTATCAACTTGGACTTCGCCGACGTTAAAGCAGTTATGCAGGGAGCCGGAACAGCTCTTATGGGTATCGGTACCGCTAAGGGTGAAGACCGTGCGGTTCGAGCTGCTGAAGCTGCTATCAACCACCCATTGTTGGAATCAAGCATTGACAATGCTCGCGGTGCTTTGATCCAGTTCTCAGCGGCTTCAAACATGTTGCTATCTGAAGTAAACAACGCTTCTAAGTTGATCAAGGAAGTAGTTCACCCAGACGCAAACATCATCTTCGGAACAACAATCGATAACTCACTTGGCGATGAAATGCGCATTACTGTTATCGCCGCAGGTTTCGATGAAGTAACTCCAAGACCTACAAGAGTTTCAGACTTCGTTGCACCTAAGTCAACTCCAATTTCAATTGTTCAAGAGACCGTTGTTGTTGAAGAGCCAGCCTATGAGGAGCCTGCCGTCACCAACTGGTTTGGTGGAAACACTTCACCGGTGGCTCTGGTAGTTGAAGAAGAGATCGAGATTCCTAGCGAAGTTTATGAAGAGCCAGTTGTGGCAGCTCCGACTGAGCGCAAGGAAACTGGTTTCTTTGGTCGCCGCAGAGAGTCAAAGAAGTTTGATGACGGCTTTGACCTTCCAGATTTCCTAAACCAGTAATGACTAATTCAGAACTTCAAGCCAGGGTAGTTGAAGTTCGTTCACGCATAGATGCCGCTGCCAGTAAGGCTGGTAGAAGCAGCGCTGACGTTGAATTAATCGTTGTTACCAAAAACCATCCGTTTCAGTTACCGCTTGACCTTCTGGAACTCGGTGAGTGTAACTTTGGTGAGAATCGTGATCAGGAAGCCGCTCCTAAAGCTCAACAGGTCAAAGAAAACAACACTTTCAGGTTAGAACCGGTATGGCACTTTGTTGGCCAGTTACAGTCCAACAAGGTCAAATCTGTCCTCCAGTATGCAAGTTATCTTCATTCGCTAGATCGCGAATCTTTGCTCAAGGAATTAGAAAAACAGTTAACTAAAGACGAGAGTTCTTCTTTAAAGGTCTTTATTGAGTTGAATCTCACGGGGGATCCCAACCGAGGTGGAATTGAACCCAAGGACCTACTTAGCTTTGCTGAAAAGGTTCTAGGGAATAAGCAGATGGAGCTACTCGGGGTCATGGGAGTTGCTGGGTTGGATGTCAGCCCTGAGAGTGAGTTTGAGAGGATAGCCGAGGCTAGTTCAAACCTTTTGAGCATTGCTCCTGAAGCTAAGTTCATCTCGGCTGGGATGTCTGGGGATTACGAGACGGCTATAGAATTTGGCGCGACACACTTACGCATAGGTACCGCGATTAGTGGCCCACGCCAATATCCTTGAAGTAACAAGTTTTTTGAGGAGAACTCATGGCCGGCATCATTGACACAGTCAAATCTTTCTTAATGCTAGACAGTGGAGAAAAAGCACCTAGACAACCTAAAGCCCCTCGTGGTGGAGTAGCAAGTGAACCACGTCCAAGACCACGTTCATTTGGTTCTCGAGGTAACGGCGGTCTTCAGGTTATCGAAACCTACGGAGCTAAGAGCTACACCGAAGCAGAGAACGTAGCTGCAATCCTTCGTGAAAACGTTCCTGTGGTTCTAGACCTAGGCGATCTAAACGGAGATGACCGCAAGCGCTTCTTGGACTTTCTAAGTGGTTTGATTTCAGGTCTTCAAGCTACTGCTAGACGTGCATCAGCAGATGTTTACGTCATTGCACCAGCTGGTATTGCTATCGAGTCTGAGCAAGATGAGCCTCAAGACGGCGATGATAACCGTCTAATCATCAGACCGTAACTATGGATATTTTCATTCAAATCCTCCTAGGGATCCTTGGAGCGATTCGTATTGCCCTTCTAGCTCGAATCATTCTCGACTGGGTGAGGGTGTTTAAACCTGGCATGAAGCCTAAGGGCATAGCTTTGGCGTTAATAACAGTTCCATACATGCTTACCGATTGGGCCGTGAAACCCCTCAGGAAGCTAATTAAACCCATTCCTATGGGCGCTAGTTCCCTAGATGTCTCTGTTTTAGTGCTTTGGGCAGCCACAATTCTCCTCCAAACCCTGTTAGGGCGAGTTCTTTAGCACCCAAAGGTAAGGTAACCTTAACTTTCGATAGTCAAGTTGGCTCTAAGCCGACCCCAAGCCGATAGAAGGAGCAGGCAATGCCATTAACTCCCGAAGATGTAGTCAATAAGAGATTCCAGCCAACCAAATTCCGTGAAGGTTACGACCAGGATGAAGTTGACGATTTTCTCGATGAGATCGTTCTTGAGATGCGCCGCATCACTCAGGAAAACGAAGACCTTCGTCAACGTCTATTAGCAGCTGACGGTCGTATCAATGAACTTCAAAGAAGTGGTGCTGGACTAGTTGCTCAGGTTAACTCAGCTGAAGCTTCAATCCCAGAATCAACCACACCTAACACTGCGTTCCCTGAAGCTGGTTCACCGCTTGGCAACCTTGAATCAAACAACACCAACAACTTGTTGCAGTTGGCTCGTAAGTTGCACGAAGAGCACGTTCGTGAAGGTCTTCAGAAGCGCGATGCACTCATCGCTGAAGGTCACGCAACTGCTGCTCGTATCGTTCGTGAAGCTGAAGCTCAGCACAAGGCAGATATGAGCCGTCTAGAGCAAGAGAAAGCTCTTGCTGAAAACCAGGTGCAGACTCTGATCAACTTCGAGAAGGAATACCGTCTAAAGCTTCGTAACTACATCGAAGGTCAGCTAAGCGATCTAGAGGCAGCAGAAGCAGCCGCTAGACCAACCACGATGCCGACTGCGATTAGCACTAACACCTTCCAAATCTAGTTTTGGATAACACAAGCCAACTCAGCTCAAAGGCAAAGACGTTTCTGTCTTTAGGCTTAGCGGTCGGTGTTATCTTTCTAGACCAACTAACCAAATTCTTAGCCGTTGAGTTCCTAACGCCATTTAGTCCTGTTCCCGTTATCCCAAATGTGTTGAATTTCACTTTGGCATTCAATGATCGTGCAGCGTTTTCACTTGGTGGTTCAACAACCTGGTTTTTCACACTAACTTCAACTCTTGCAGCGCTGGCTTTATTGTTTTTCGTTCCAAGATTCAAAACAAGAGGCTGGCTGGTTCTTGGGGGATTAGCTCTTGGTGGTGTGGTCGGCAATTTAGTTGACCGTCTAACCAGAGCACCTGGTTTTCCTAATGGTCAAGTGGTTGATTTCATTCAAATACCGTTCAATTTCCCGATATTTAACATCGCTGACTCAGCTATCTGTGTTGCAGCTTTCTTGATTACTCTTCGAGTTATCCGTGGCGAAAAACTAGGCGGAAGAGCGTGACTGAGGAAAGAATCGTCTGCGTTCCTGAAGGGTTAGCTGGAGTGCGAGCAGATGCAGGTATTTCTAAGCTTCTAGGGCTATCAAGAGCAAGCGTTGCCCAAATGATAGAAGATGGCTTAGTGCAACAAAACAGTGTTGTTATCAGTAAGTCTGAATCTTTGATTGCTGATGCTGAACTCAGGATTCATCTTCCTAAACCAAAAGCGCCACTTGAACTAGTTGCTGAACTAGTTCCTGATCTAAAAATCGTTTATCAAGATCAAGACATAGTTGTCGTTGATAAACCTCAAGGTGTGGCGGCCCACCCTTCTGTTGGGTGGGATGGCCCAACTGTTGGCGGTGCTCTTCTAGCGCTGGGTATTCAGATGAGTACCAGCGGGGTTGCTGAACGTCAGGGAATTGTTAGTCGACTGGATGTTGGAACCAGCGGTCTAATGGTTCTAACTAAAACTGAGATTGCTTATTCACGAATGAAGCAAGCCTTTAGAGATCGAAAAGTTGATAAGACTTACCATGCTCTAGTTCAGGGCCGACCTGACCCTAGTGCCGGAACCATCGATGCACCTATCGGGAGACACCCTAAGCACGAATACAAGTTCACTGTTTCCAATGAAGGTAAACCATCGGTTACTCACTACAAGACTCTTGAAGCTTTCAAAGCTGCTTCACTTTTAGAAATCGAATTGGAAACCGGAAGAACCCACCAGATTAGAGTTCACTTCTCGGCTTTCAAACACCCACTGGTTGGCGATACTTTGTATGGGTGTGACCCTAAGTTAGCGGCCAAACTGGGGCTTGAGCGTCAGTGGCTTCATGCCATGAAATTAGGTTTCATTCACCCAACAACCGGTGAACATGTCCTCTTTGAGAGTGAATACCCGAAGGATCTGGCTGATTCTTTGGGCATTTTACGAAGCGAATAGTTCTTAGTTGGTGTCGTAAAGGTTTATGAGGGTAGGGCAAAGTATGCTATTTGCCCGAAGCAGAAAAACATAGGGAAATAAGTATTTAATGTCTGGCAAGAGCGATAACTTTGTGCACCTACACGTGCACACTGATTACTCCATGCTCGATGGTGCAGCCAAAGTAAACGAGCTGCTAGATAAAGCAGTTGAGTTTGAAATGCCTGCCATTGCTATTACAGATCACGGCAACAACTTTGGTGCCTTTGATTTCTGGGAGCAGGCAACCAAAAAAGGAATAAAGCCGATTATTGGTATTGAAGCCTATTTAGCGCCAGGTTCCCGATTTGAAAAGAGTAAGACTCAGTGGGCCGACGGCGGAATGGATGACATTTCTAAAGGTTCCTATACTCACTTGACCATGCTTTCAACGGATAACTCGAGCATGTTCAATCTTTTCAAGTTATCTTCCTATGCCTGGCTTGAAGGTTATTACTTCAACCCAAGAATGGATAGGGAACTGCTCTCCAAATACTCAAAAGGAATCATCGCAACTTCTGGTTGTGCTTCAGGTGAAGTTCAAACCAGATTGCGTTTAGGGCAATACCAAAAAGCTTTGGAAACAGCCGCCGAATTCAGAGACATCTTTGGTAAAGAAAACTACTTCATCGAGATAATGCAGCATGGTGCTGAAGTTGAAAGAAGAACTTTTGATGACCTGATCAGACTCTCAAAAGATCTGGGTATCCCACTGGTTGCAACCAACGACCTGCACTTTACTAATCCTGGGGATTCTGCTGCTCAAGAAGCTTTGCTTTGTATTCAAACTGGAACCAAGCTAAATGATGAGCGACGCTTCAAGTTCGAAGGATCTGGGTATTACTTAAAGAGCGCTAAAGCAATGCGTGAGCTTTTTGCTGATTTCCCTGAAGCGTGTGACAACACTCTTCTTATCGCTGAACGATCAGAGATCAAGTTTGAAAAGCGTAACCTGATGCCTAGATTCCAGGTTCCTGAAGGGCACACCGAGGCATCATGGTTTGAAGTCGAAGTTAATAAAGGTATCAAGGAACGATTCGGTGAGAATCTAACTGACGAATACCGGCAACGAGTTGCTTTTGAAATTGAAGTCATCAAGAGTATGAACTTCCCAGGATATTTCTTGGTGGTTGCTGACTTTATCAACTGGGCTAGGGAACAGGGTATTCGTGTTGGTCCAGGCCGTGGTTCTGCCGCTGGTTCGATAGTTGCTTATGCCCTCGGTATCACTGCGTTAGATCCAATCAAATATGGTTTGCTATTTGAGAGATTCTTGAATCCAGCTCGTATTAGCCTTCCCGATATCGATGTTGACTTCGATGATAGACGTCGCGGTGAAGTTATTAGGTACGTGACTCAGAAATACGGTGATGACCGGGTTGCGCAAATTATTACCTATGGAACTATCAAGGCCAAGCAGAGCCTTAAAGATGCTGCTCGTGTTTTGGGTATGGATTACTCGGTTGGTGAAAAACTAACCAAAGCAATGCCTCGTATGGTTCTGGGTAAAGACATGACCTTGACCGAGATGGTAGTTGACCCTAAAGCCAGAGCCGTTCAGGTGGAAGTTCAAGAAGAAACAGATGAAGACTTTGATGAAGAGCCGGTTGAATTTGAACCAGTAGCACTAGATGCTCCGGTGGATTCAAACTCTCGCTATAAAGAAGCAGCCGAGTTTAGAAAGATTCTTGAAGAAGACGCTGATGCTCTAAAAACTTTTGAACTAGCTCGAGGCCTTGAAGGTCTAAAGAGGCAGACCAGCGTTCACGCGGCTGGTGTGATCATGTCTGCTGAACCTTTGATGGATGTCATCCCTGTAATTAGAAGAGATGATGACGGAGCTATCATCACCGCCTTTGCTCAGCATGCATGTGAAGAGCTAGGGCTAGTGAAGATGGACTTCCTAGGTCTTCGTAACCTGACTGTTCTTGATAAAGCAATTGAGAACGCTAAGAGCAACAGAAACGTTGACGTTGTTCTCGAAGATCTAGATCTAGATGGTGACCCAAACACCTACGAGATGATTTCTAGGGGAGACACCCTAGGTGTGTTCCAACTTGATGGTGGTCAGATGAGATCGCTTCTTCGTTTGATGAAGCCATCAAGATTTGAGCACATCTCCGCTGCTATTGCTTTGTATCGACCAGGACCGATGGGTATGGGCTCACACACTTCTTACGCTCAGCGTAAGAATGGTCTGGAACAAAATGACCCGATTCACCCTGAGTTAGCCGGACCACTGTCTGAAATCCTTGACCCAACCTACGGGTTGATTGTTTATCAAGAGCAGGTTATGGCTGTTGCGCAAAAGGTTGCTAACTTCTCCCTAGCTCAAGCCGATAACCTACGTCGCGCTATGGGTAAGAAGAAAAAAGAAGAGTTGGATGCTCTGAAACTTACCTTCGCTGAAGAAATGGCAAAGAATTCATTCTCCGCTGATGCAACTGAAAAGCTTTGGTCAACGCTTCTTCCTTTTGCTGATTATGCCTTCAACAAGGCTCACTCAGCTGCCTATGGTGTTTTGTCTTACTGGACTGCATACATGAAAGCCAACTTCCCGCAGGAATATATGGCCGCACTTCTAACTTCAGTAAGAAACTCTCGTGATCGTTTAAGTACATATCTAAGCGAGGCTAGAAGAGCTGGCATCAAGGTTCTACCACCTGATGTAAACGACTCGATTGCCGATTTCCAAGCAGTGGGTAAAGATATCCGCTTCGGTTTGGAAGCTATACGTAACGTTGGTGGCGGAGTCGTTCAGGCAATCATCGACACTCGCAATTCGGAAGGTCGTTTCGAATCTTTCCAGGACTTTGTTGCAAAAGTGCCGGCTTCTGTTTGCACCAAGCGGGTTATCGAATCGCTAATTAAAGCTGGTGCCTTTGACTCGTTCGGTGTTTCTAGGAGAGCTCTTTATGAAGTTCACGAGGAATTGGTTGAATCTGCTCTAAAGGAAAAGAAATCCCAGTCAACCGGCGAGATGGATCTATTCGGCGATTTTGAAGAAGAGCAGAGCAATATCAAGATTGCAAACTTAGAAGAATGGCCACAAAGACAACTGCTTAGCCTTGAGCGAGAAATGTTGGGTCTATACGTTAGTGATCATCCATTAAGAGGTGCTGAAAACAGCATTCGTTCTGCGGCAACTGAATCAATTACAGCTTTCACTTCAAGAACAGCATTTACTGAAGGTGAAGCCCTCACCCTGAGTGGTTTGATTACTAACGTTGAAGTCAAGACGGCTAGATCTTCTGGAAATGTTTATGCCAACGTCACGATTGAAGATCTTGATGCTGAGATTACTTTGATGATGTTTAGTAAGACTTACCTCGAGCATGTTGACAAGCTCAAAGTTGACGCGATTGTTGCGGTTAGGGGAAGACTTCGTCCTAGAGATGACAGCTTCACTTTGAATGTAAATGATGTAGTGGTTCTAGAGAAAGACAAATCAGGCTTTGTTGGTCCGTTGAAGCTGGCTATTGCGCAGCATCTGGCCACTCGACCAAATATTGAACAGTTAGACAAGATTCTTTCAAGGTATCCAGGTCAAACCGAGGTTCAGTTACTTTTGAAGACCGACACCGGCGTAACTGAATACCGCATAAAGCACAAGGTTTATGTGGGTCCTGAACTTATCTCTGAGGTGAAACAACACTTCGGCAATAGCGTTTTAGAGACACCGGTAATTGTGGATCTAATCGAGCCTTTGCCCGGGGAGGACATAGCCCCTGTTGTGGTAGAGCAAACTGGCGAACTCTTCGGGCAGTAAGCCCTTTTCAATTTCAACTACGATTACCGCATTCATTTCGACTTCAAGACACTGTCTGACTTTGCAAATAAGTACGGCGTTAACTTTGTCGAAAACAGGTAACTTATGGGTTGCTTCTGGTTTCCAGTCATCATCCAAGAATCGCTTGGTGTGATCCTGAGACATTTTCTTCGCTAGGTACAAAGACTCTTCGCTGAGCATAGAGATAGCTACATATTCAGCGTGCTTTAGAGCATTCCAGCTGCTAGCTCCTCGAGCAACGTTGAAAGTTGCAAGAGCAGGATTAGATCCAAGCGATGTCACAGAAGTTGCTGTAAAGCCAACCGGATTACCTTCAGGGTCATTCAAAGTAATAATGCAAACGCCTGAAGCATGTCTTCTGAAAGCGGCTTTTAGAGCTTCTGAGGTGTCTAAGATTTCTTGCACTTGGGTCCTATCTAGGGGTACTTGTATAGGCTAACAGCCCTAATGTAAGGGTTGAAGGTTTCTTGCCTCCTAACACAACATCTGGGTTCAGATTAGACTAGGAGCACTACATGTTGAATTTGTGCAGGTTGAAAGGAGTCATCTGATGTATTGCCCTTTTTGTCGCAACCCAGACTCCCGAGTAATGGATTCCAGAACCTCAGATGATGGTTCATCAATTAGAAGAAGACGTCAGTGCCCTGAGTGCGGTGCAAGATTTTCTACAACTGAGACTGCGAGCTTGTCAGTTCTAAAGCGTGGCGGCACAACTGAGCCGTTTAGAAGAGACAAGATCATCAACGGTGTTCGTAAGGCCTGTCAGGGTAGACCTGTCACAGAAGCTGATCTTGCGATGCTAGCTCAAACAGTTGAAGAAATTGTTAGAGCAACCGGGTCAGCTCAGGTTGAAGCTCAAGAGGTTGGTTTAGCCATCCTTGAACCACTGAGAAAGCTCGATGAAGTTGCATTCATGAGATATGCGAGCGTTTACCAGGGTTGGGAAACGCTAGAAGATTTTGAGGATGCAATCACACTTTTGAAGGTTGAGCGCGAAACTAATTCAGCTGAACAGGCTTAAGGGGGTTATTCGTGCTCTATAAGGCTATCTTCCGAGTATTCCTATCAAGACTTAATCCTGAGACTGCTCACCATTTAGGTATGTTCGCAATTAGGACTGCATCAGCACTTGGACTTCTGAAACTTTTACCTAAAAACAATAAAAAGTTTTCAGCTCTTGGTCTTGAATTCAATGGACCTTTTGGAATTGCAGCTGGTTTTGATAAGAACGCTCATGCAGTTGTTGCGTTGGGCGAGTTGGGTTTCTCTCACGTTGAAATTGGAACTGTTACTGCTATAGCTCAACCAGGTAATGAAAAACCTAGGTTATTTAGATTGAAAGCTGACCGAGCGCTGATCAACCGTATGGGGTTCAATAACGATGGAGCAGAAGTAGTTGCGAAAAGACTTCAAGACCTTCGTGCATCAGGAAAGAAACTTCCAGTTATCGGTGTGAACATAGGTAAAAGCAAGGTTACTCCAGTTGAGGATGCTGTTGTTGATTACCGAAAGAGTGCAATGTTGCTAGCGCCATTTGCAGACTATTTGGCTGTAAACGTTTCATCACCAAACACACCTGGGCTTAGATCACTTCAAGATGTTAAAGCGCTAGAGCCTATTTTGGTTGCAGTTCAAAAAGAAGCTTTAGGTAAACCAGTGTTGGTCAAGATTGCACCTGATCTATCTGATGAGGACATCATCGAGGTCGCCAAATTGGCTAAACGATTAGGTTTGGCTGGCGTTATTGCTACTAACACAACTATCACCAGAGATAACCTCAAAACTCCTCAAGACAAAGTTGCTGCAATGGGTGCAGGTGGTTTATCTGGACCTGTTTTGAATTTGCGTTCAATAGAAGTTCTAAAGCTTCTAAGGAAAACACTTGGTCAAGACCTAGCCGTTATTTCGGTAGGTGGAGTTGAAACCAAAGATCAGGTTCTAGAGCGCTTAAATGCAGGTGCAAACCTAGTTCAGGGTTACACCGGTTTTATATACTTTGGTCCTTTCTGGGGACGCAAACTCAACCGTTAGTTAAACTAATCTGCCTTCAGGTGACTTTGTTTCAGCTGGGTCAGTAACCGTTACTGGAGCCAAAATCTCGGTTACCTTGGTCATGATTTCTTGCGGAATCTCAACGCCAACCGCACCAATGTTGCTGGTGATTTGTTCAGGTGAGGTTGCCCCAACAATCGCACTTGAAACATTCTTGTTCTGTAGAACCCAAGCCAAAGCAAACTGAGCCATAGTGAGGTTAAGTTCATCAGCAAGCGGTTTTAGTTCCTGAACACGAGTTAGAACATCATCGGTCAGAAGTTTCTGAATAGAACCGTTAACTTTTTCATCTGATGCTCGTGAACCTGCAGGGACAGGCTGACCAGGTAAGTACTTACCAGTTAGCACACCTTGAGCCATCGGTGACCAAACAATTTGACTGACGCCTAGCTCTTCACAAGTTGGGATTACTTCTGCTTCAATTACACGCCAAAGCATTGAGTATTGAGGCTGACTTGAAATGAGTTGGATGCCAAGTTCTTTAGCAAGTTTTACTCCGGCACGGATCTGTTCAGCGTTCCATTCAGAAACGCCGATGTATAGAGCCTTACCTTGACGAACCACATCAGCGAATGCCTGCATAGTCTCTTCAAGCGGAGTCTCAACGTCATAACGGTGAGCTTGGTACAGGTCAACGTAATCCATCTGCAAACGCTTTAGAGAACCATTGATGGATTCCATGATGTGCTTACGAGAAAGCCCATGATCGTTAGGCATGCGCTCGGCTACCGGCCAGTAAACCTTAGTGAAGACTTCTAGACCTTCACGACGCTGACCTTTTAGAGCTTCTCCTAGGACAGATTCCGCTGCCTGGTTAGCGTAAACATCTGCAGTGTCGAAGGAAGTAATTCCACCGTCTAGCGCAGCATGAACTGTTGAGATAGCGCGTTCATTCTCAATTTGGCTTGCGTGGGTTAGCCAGTTTCCGTAAACCATTTCGCTGACTTTAAAGCCGCTGTTTCCTAGATAACGATATTTCATGTTCATTCCTTCTTAGTTATGTGTTGATACTAGCCAATAAGTGTTCGGGCCAGCGACTCTACTTTTTGGTGAATCTGTGGAACCCAAGTTTCATGCTCAGGTTTCATTAGTACGCTGCGCAGAATCCTTGCATTTGGTGCATCCTGAACTAGATCAAAGCCTCGGGTTTTTAGTTGTTCTGGTTTGGTTACATAAGTTGCAAGATGAATCTGTTCTTTGCGTTCACCTTGAGCAGCTTGAATCAAAAGTTCATGAGAAACATAATCGAGTTTCGACATTGAACTAACTTTTGGTAGATATGTGAGGATATCCAGCTCTGGTTTTTGATAAGCAACTAGCGAATCAGACTGGCTTATAAGTTCATACCAACTGGTTGCGGCATTTCTTGTTGGGATAAGTGCTTTACCCAAGCCGTCTTCTGTTAGTGGGAAAAGTTTTAGAGTGGCCCAGATAGCTGCAGCTGATGCACCTGCTCTGGAACACTCAAGTTGAATCTCACCGAAGTGAAGATCATCTGAGATGAAGTATGTGTAAGGGGAGTCGTGCTTATAGAACTTACCTAGAGAAATATCTCTAAAGAACACTGCGCCTGAACCGTATGGCTGTAAACCATGCTTGTGTGGATCAACCACAATTGAATCTGCATCTTTTAGAGCTGCATAGTGTCTTGCAGTTTCAGGGGATAGATAATTCTCAGCAATGAGTTTGAAGAAACCACCGTAAGCAGTGTCCACGTGAACTCTCGCTCCGTATTTTTTAGCCAGAACCAAAATATCTGCAAGTGGGTCAACCGCTCCAAGGCCTGTGGTGCCCATTGTTGCAACGATGGTTCCAATATCACCTTTTTTGAGCTCCGTTTCTAGAGCGTCTAGAGACATGCGTCCGTCTGCCTCAGTTGGAATAGAAACGTTGGTTGTTCCTAGTACTTCAGACATTCTCGAATGGGTGTAGTGGGCATCAGCGGAATGAGCAATCTTCTTGGTTGGTTGCAATTCTCTAGCAATCCAAAGTGCTTCCAGATTCGCTGTTGTTCCACTCCAGGTTAGGTGACCTAAGAATTCTTCTGGATATTCAAACATCGCTGCGAATTGTTTGAGAACATCACGTTCCATGATTGTGGTTGCAGGAGATGCATCTATCGAATGGTTATTTGGGTTGAGCATCATTGTCGCTAGATATGCAGCAACTGCGACTGGGTGTGGAGCTTTGAGCATTTGAGCTGCATAGCTTGGGTGGAAGTATGGGAAGTTATTATCAAGTCGATCTGTTAGTTCTTTAAGAACTGAACTGATGTCTTCTGGATTTGCTTTCAAGCTTGAATGAACATCGAACCCAGAATAAGTTCCCTTGAGTTCCTCAATTGCGCTTACAACTTGAGTGATTAATTGGGGTAGATGACCAGCAGTGTTTTCTGCCACAGTTGACTCCTTTGTGAACTTGTGGTTCTTTGCTGAAATTTGACCTTGTGAGTTACTTTTTCAGTTGACGTCTTGGTGTTGGCTTAGGGATTCTTAGCGGGCGAGGTTGCATGCCACGTGTGAAAATGTAGAACCAAGTTCCTGCTTGCAATTTTGTTTCGCTACCAAGTTTTTCGTGAACTAGTTTCTTGATCTTGCGGTGCAAGAAAGAAGCCTCTAGAGCAACAATCAAAAGTGCCACCAGCATGACTAAAGTAACAATCGCCTGGCCAGCTTCATTACTCATTGCAGAGAAGATAAGCAAGACAACCATCATGGGCATTAGGCCTTCAATGATTGTGTATCGGTTGTCGATGATTTCACGTGCTAGTTTTCGTTGCGGTCCTCGGTCGCGACCAAGTAAATACTTTTCATCACCCGATAACATCGCAGCTCTAGCCTTTAGGCGAGCGTCACGCTGAGTAGCTCTAGCTTGGGCAAGTGACTCTTTACTCTTGTTACCAACGATTGGACGTAGGTTGGCAGCCTCGCGCTCTTTACGGGTTGGGGTTGGGCGACCTTTACCGGTTGATTTCGAATTGGAATCTTTTTGCTGCTCGCTCATCAATGTCCTTAGTTTTCACGGTTATGTGATTTAGATTACTCTCATGACATTCTCGCCGACGCCAGCCAGTTCAGCCCACATGACACCCAACCAGGATCTTATTGACCAAGCCTCGAAGTGGGTCTCTGATCAGTTCGAGGACCGCCTTGAGACTCTTGGCAACCTCGTCCGAATACCAGGTATTGCTTGGGAAGCATTCGATGCCAATGATCTTGAGCGAAGTGCTGCCACAGTTGCTCAACTGTTTAGAGATTCAGGTATCTTCGATGAAGTTGAGATCAAACGAGCAGTTTTGGATGGAATTCCTGGCGCTCCTGCGGTTTTGGCTTCAAGAGCAGCTAAGAACGGCAAGCCTCATGTTTTGTTATACGCTCACCACGATGTTCAGCCGCCGGGGGATTCAGAGCTTTGGCTAAGCCCTGCTTTTGAACCAACGCCGCGCGATGGTCGTATTTATGGTCGCGGAGCAGCAGATGACAAGGCTGGAGTTATTACCCACCTAACTGCCATCGAAACCCTGAAACAACTAGCGGGTGAAGACTTCGATCTAGGTCTATCTATCTTCATTGAAGGTGAAGAAGAGGCTGGATCTAGGACTTTTAGAGCGTTTTTGGATGAAAATAAGGCTAAATTAGCCGCAGACGTGATTATCGTGGCGGATTCTATGAACTGGTCACCGGAAGTCCCAGCTTTGACTGTAAGCCTTAGAGGCATGGTTGCTCAGGTCATTCACATTAGAACCATGGAACACGCTGTTCACTCCGGAATGTTTGGTGGAACGGTCCCAGATGCCTTGATTCCATTGGTAAAGGTCCTTGCCTCACTTCATGATGACAAGGGAAATGTTGCCGTTAAAGGCCTAAAAACCTACGAATTTGAAGATCTTCCATACACCGATGCCAACCTAAGGGAGGACAGCAGTTTGTTGCCTCAGGTTAGCCAAATAGGGGAAGGCGGCATTATGACTAGGCTTTGGGGTAAATCCTCAATCACAGTCATTGGAATCGATGCTCCTTCGGTAGCCACATCTTCAAACACTCTGATGCCTACTGCTTCAGCGAAGATCAGCATGAGAATTGCCCCTGGGCAGGACCCACATGAGGCTCTTTTGCTACTTAGAGCTCATATCGAGGAAAACCTGCCTTTTGGTGCCCAGTTGGAATGGGGCGAGATTGAAGAGGGTAAGGCCTTTATGGCAGATTCTTCGGGTTGGGCCGCGCAACTGGCTAAAAACAGCCTTGGAGCAGCCTTTGGTAACCCAACTGTTGACATTGGAATCGGTGGATCTATCCCGTTTATTGCTGATTTGACCGAAGTGTTCCCAGATGCACAGATTTTGGTAACCGGTGTTGAGGATGCTGATTCAAGAGCACACAGCCCAAACGAATCGATTCACCTGGTTGGGTTGAAAAATGCAATGGTTGCTGAGGCTTTGTTCTTGCTTTCTGCTAACCAATTGCAGGCAGATTAGTTAGACTAAAGGGGAAGTAAGGAGCACTAAAATGACTGAAATTCTAACTCACGGCCTTGAAATCACCGAAGCAGCTAAGGCTGAGCTTCGCCGCCACATTGAAACCGCAGATGTTTCTGACCTAGAACCAGGCCAAAAGCTTCGTCTACGCGTTGAGGTAAAAGTCGGTGGTTGTGCTGGTTTCCAGTATTTGCCATTCATTTTGACCCCAGAACTGCGTGAAGACGACCTAGTGCGTGACTTTGATGGGGTAGAAGTGGTCGTAGACAGTATGACTGCGCCTTTCATCAGCGGTGCAACCTTCGATTTCGTGGACACTTTCCAGAAGCGTTCATTTGAAATCGACAATCCAAACAGCCAGGGAACCTGCGCTTGCGGATCTTCATTCAACTAATCTTGAAATAGCTTATTACCCTCGAAAATTCGGGGGTAATTTTGCTTTAAACCCTTTATTTATAGGTGTTTTTGGCCATTTTTAGGCTTGAGGAAGATTAGACTTACTGGGTAGTCAAATCAATGTTGAAGGGTCGATTGTGCTTCGTAAGCCGCGATTTAAATGGGTAGCTTTGCCCATATTTGCCGTTCTAGTAGCCTCACTTACTGGCTGTAGCTCAGATGTCTCATCTAGAGGCTTCCTGCCAGGTGTTCCAGGGGTAACCAACCAGACTGACAGAATTGTCAAACTTTGGACCGATTCTTGGATCGTCCTACTAGCGGTTGGAATCATCGCTTGGGGCCTTATGTTCTGGGCAATTATCGTTTACCGCCGTCGCAAGGGTGACTCAGAGATTCCACCTCAACTTCGTTACAACATGCCTATCGAAACCCTGTTCACAGTGGTTCCATTCATCTTGGTTATTGGTTTCTTCGCTCAAACAGCAATCGACATGGGTGAAATTGAGAAGCCAGTAGCTAGTGACTACCGCATTGAAGTTGTTGGAAAGCAGTGGTCCTGGGACTTCAACTACACAAACAACGACGTTTTTGACAGCGGAATTCAGTATCAGGGCGATGGAACTGAAGCTGAACTTCCAACTCTTTACTTACCGGTTAACAAGAAGATTGAAATCGACCTAGTTTCTAGAGACGTAATTCACTCTTTCTGGGTTATTGACTTCCTTTACAAGAAGGATGTTTTCCCAGGGCGTGTCAACAAAATGTATGTAACACCTCAGGTAATTGGTGACTACAAAGGTAAGTGTGCTGAGCTCTGTGGTGAATTCCACTCAATGATGCTTTTCAACGTGAAGGTTGTTTCACTAAGCGATTACAAAAAGCACATCGCTGATTTGGCGGCCCAGGGATTCACTGGTCAGGTAACTGCTGATCCTAATGATCCAAACAACCTAAACCGCAACAACAATCTTCCGGGCAATAACCCAGAAAACAAAGGCTAAAGAATGATTACTACAGTAAAGAAATCAAAAGGTCGCATTGTTGTCGACTGGTTAACTACAACCGATCACAAGAAGATTGGTTACCTTTACCTAATAACTACAGTTATCTACTTCATGATTGCTGGTGTGATGGCTCTTATAATCCGCGCACAGCTAGCTATGCCGGGACTCACAATCGTTGAAACAAAAGAGCAATACAACCAACTCTTCACGATGCACGGAACAATCATGTTGCTTATGTTTGCAACACCTTTGTTCGCAGGTTTCGCTAACGTCTTGATGCCACTTCAGATCGGTGCTCCAGACGTTGCTTTCCCACGTCTGAATGCAATTGCTTACTGGTTCTACTTCTTCGGTAGTTTCGTTGCAGTTGCTGGTTTCTTCACACCGCAGGGTGCTGCTTCATTCGGTTGGTTTGCTTATGCACCGCTATCTAACACAACGTTCTCACCAGGACTTGGTGGAGATCTCTGGGTATTCGGTCTAGCACTATCGGGTTTCGGAACAATCATGGGTGGTGTGAACTTCATCACAACTATCGTGACTATGCGTGCACCAGGTATGACTATGTTCCGTCTACCAATCTTTACTTGGAACACACTTGTGACATCAATTCTTGTAATCATGTGTTTCCCACCGCTAGCTGCGGCACTGTTTGCACTTGGTGCTGACCGTAAGTTTGGAGCACACATCTTCGATCCTTCTAACGGTGGACCAATGCTGTGGCAGCACTTGTTCTGGTTCTTTGGACACCCAGAGGTTTATATTATTGCCTTGCCTTTCTTCGGTATCGTTTCAGAAATCCTTCCAGTGTTCAGCCGTAAGCCAATCTTTGGTTACAGAACTCTTGTTTACGCAACCATCGCGATTGCTGCCTTGTCTATGACAGTGTGGGCTCACCACATGTATGTGACAGGTTCTGTGCTATTGCCGTTCTTCGCATTCACAACAATGCTGATTGCTGTTCCTACAGGTGTGAAAATCTTCAACTGGATTGGAACGATGTGGCGAGGCTCTGTAACATTTGAAACTCCTATGGTGTTCGCACTTGGATTCCTAACTACATTTATCTTCGGTGGTCTTACCGGTGTAATCCTTGCTTCACCTGCTTTGGACTTCCACCTTTCAGATTCATACTTCGTAGTAGCTCACTTCCACTACGTAGTATTCGGAACCGTTGTGTTCGCGATGTTCGCTGGATTCTATTTCTGGTGGCCAAAGATGACTGGAAAAATGCTCAATGAGCGTCTAGGAAAGATCCACTTCTGGTTGCTATTCATTGGCTTCCACACAACATTCTTAATCCAACACTGGCTAGGTGTAATGGGTATGCCACGTCGTTACTACACATACTTGCAAGATGATGGTTTCACTTGGCTGAACCAGGTTTCATCTGTGGGTGCAATCATTTTGGGTCTATCTATGATTCCATTCCTATGGAACGTATGGATTACTCACCGCAATGGTGTTCGTGTTGAAATGAATGACCCTTGGGGTTACGGACGTAGCTTGGAATGGGCGACAGCTTCACCTATCCCACGTCACAACTTCACCTCTATTCCACGTATTAGAAGTGAGTCCCCAGCGTTTGATCTAAACCACCCAGAGTTTGCTGCACCTGAAGCTAAGGTCGCAACGAAAGCGAAGGCGTAAAGCATGAAGACTAATACCAATATCTTTCTCCTGCTCACTTTCTTTTATGTTCTAGTAGCAGCTGTTTATGGCTACTGGTCATACATTGCTAATGGTGAAGTTGAAATCATTGGAACAGCTGCTATCGGAATGTTAGTTTTCCTTTCCGGTTTCATCGCTTTTTATTTTGGTAAGACAGCAAGAAACTTCACCGGGCCAGAAGATCTTTTAGATGCAAACATTGAAGATGGGGAAGCGGAGTCAGGTTTCTTCGCACCATTCTCATGGTGGCCATTGGCTCTAGGAATCTCTAGTGCACTTTGCTTCACAGCTTTAGCTGTTGGTTGGTGGCTGTTTGTTTGTGGTTTCCCATTAGCTCTAGTTGCGCTAATCGGATTCGTATTTGAGCACTCACGTGGAGCTCACGCTCACTAATAAAGTTGCTTTAGCTCTTTCAGATCTCTTTTAGATCTGATGTGATGAACAATCACACCATCAAGAGTCTGAATCAACTCCAAGTACTCACTTCGGCGTCTGTAATGAGTTTTGTATGCCCACAGAACTGGGTTTATTTCGGGATCCCTAGAGAATAGAAACTTACCTTCTTCTTTATTTCCTGACCAAAGTTTTGTTCTGAAGATGACTCTCTTTAATGTTCTTCTGAGGACCCGAGAAACGATCAAAGGTCTTGAAAAATCTAAGAAGATAAAAGCATCACCGGGGCAGATGGCTGCGCCTTTAGAAAGAGTGTTGCCATCCAGCACTAAACCGCCAGGCTGACTCTGTTCGAACGCTATTATGGTCTTGAGTTCATCCTCATTTCGCTTTGTCCAGTTGGGCAACCAGAAAATAGCATCGAGCTCAAGATATCGATAGTTCAGCTTGTTGGCGAGGTATTTTCCTAGCGTTGACTTCCCAGAACCAGAAGTGCCCACCACGAAAATGTTTTTCATGATGGGCACTTCTAATCTAAGTTGTTCTTATAACTTCTGGTTCTCGATAGCTTTCTGAACCTGCTCCTCAATTTCGTGAGCGTGGTGAGCGTTAGCTTCAATCTCAGTCATGGTTGCAGGGGAGACGCTGTCTTTGAAGTAGAAGCGAGATGCAGTTGCACGTAGGCGAGCACTTATAGTGATCTTTCCTTCAGCATTCGGTCTAGCCAAAGTTGGCTGGTAGTCCTTGTAGTCAACGAGCTTGAACAAGTCATACTCGTTAGCTGCCTCGTGAACCTCAATGTATTCACCGTGAGGTAGTCGAACGATACGACCTGATTCACGACCGTGAAGAGCAATCTCTCTGTCCTTGCGCTGCAATGACAAACAGATTCTCTTGGTGACCATGAACGCAACAATAGGCAGGATGATCAAAGAGATCTGCATTGTTACTAGAACCTGGTTCAGTGACATCTTGAAGTTTGTTGCAATCAAGTCTGTTGAAGCACCAGCCCATAGCACTGCATAGAATGTAACACCAGCGGCACCAATAGCTGTTCTAACTGGAGCGTTTCTAGGGCGGTCTAGTACGTGGTGTTCACGCTTGTCTCCAGTTACCCAGTTCTCAAAGAATGGGTAAAGAGCAACAAGAGCTAAGAACACAAGGCTGATAACTAGCGGCAACAAGATGTTCATTGACAAGGTGTTATCACCGATCATGAACTCCAAGTGTGTTGGAGCAAGACGGAGAGCACCATCGAGCCAACCGATATACCAGTCAGGCTGAGTTCCAGCGGAAACAGGAGACGGGTCATAGCCACCATAGTTCCAGATTGGGTTGATAGTGAAGAACGAGGCAATCAGCATGATTACACCGAAGACGATGAAGAAGAATCCACCAGCCTTAGCAACATAAACAGGCATTAGTGGGTAACCAACAACGTTGGTGTCTTTACGACCAGCTCCTGAATAGTGAGTGTGCTTGTGAAGAACTAGCATCACTAAGTGGATGGCTAAGAACACAAGGATAAGAGCTGGAACCAACATGATGTGAAGGCTGTAAAGTCTTCCAACGATTGAGTGTCCCGGGAATTCTCCACCGAATAGCAATGTTGAAATCCAGGTTCCAATAAATGGAACACCCTTGATCATTCCATCGATGATTCGAAGACCGTTACCAGATAGCAAGTCATCAGGTAGTGAGTATCCGGTGAAACCAGCAGCCATACCTAGAACAAACAAAACGAATCCAACAACCCAGTTCAATTCACGAGGCTTACGGAATGCACCTGTGAAGAAAACTCGAAGCATGTGTAGGCCAGCTGCTGCCACGAATAGCAAAGCGGACCAGTGGTGAACCTGACGCATTAGCAAACCACCACGAACTTCAAATGTGATGTCCAAGCTGGATGCGTAAGCGATTGACATGTGTGCTCCCTTTAGCGGAGCGTAAACACCGTTATAGACAACATCAGTCATTGAAGGCTGGAAGAAGAATGTTAGGAAGGTACCTGAAAGAAGTAGCACCAGGAATGAGTACAGGGCAACTTCACCAAGCATGAATGACCAGTGGTCAGGGAAGATCTTGCGACCGAATTCCTTTAGAACACCAGCAACACCGACGCGCTCGTCAACGTAGTTAGCAGTTCCGGCTAGGAAACCGTTCTTCTTTTTTGCAGTAGCTGTGTTACTCACGCTTTTGCGCTCCTATCCCAGAATGAAGGACCAACTGGTTCGTGGAAATCTGACTGAGCTCTTAGGTAGCCCTCTTCGTCAACATAAATTGGAAGCTGGGGTAGCGGTCTTGATGCAGGTCCGAAGATAACTTTGCAGCCGTCAACTAGATCGAAAGTTGATTGGTGGCATGGACACAGAAGGTGGTGTGTGGTCTGCTCATAAAGAGCAACTGGACAACCAACGTGTGTACAGATCTTTGAGTATGCAACGATTCCTTGGTAAGACCAATCCTTCTTCTCATCAGATTCAATAAGATTTTTAGGGTCAACGCGAACAAGCAAAACTGCTGCTTTTGACTTCTGCTCTAAGTAGTCTTCCTGCTCAGGGTTTAGGCCTTCAGGAATAACGTGGAAGACAGAACCTTCAGTAATTTCAGATGCCTTGATAGGTGTGCCGTAAGGATCTCTAGCAAGACGAGTTCCTTGCTTCCATGCAGTGTGACGTAGCTTGTCGCCTGGGTTAGGTCCAAGGTCGCCGAAGATGATGATTCCAGGAAGTGGGAATAGGGCTAGTGCTCCGTAAAGTGTTCTGCGGATAAGTTTTCTTCTTGAGAAACCAGACTCTTGGTTAGCAAGGTTAATCACTTCGATAGCTGCTGCACGTTTGTCTTCAGGAGATCTAATTGCGTGACGGTCTTCAGCAACTTCGTTATCTGGCATGAGTGTCTTAGCCCAGTGAACTGCACCGATACCAATGCCTAGAAGGCCAAGAGTAATTCCAACACCCAAGAACAAAGTGTTATTTCTTACGGTGGTCAAGTCTTCGTTGATTGGGAATGCGAAGTATGCGTACAACGCAAATGCGCTACCCAACATTGAAAGAGTGAAGAGTGCAACCACTTGACGAACTGCGTTCTTCTCGTGCTTAGGACTCTTGTCAGTCATCCTTACGCGGTGTGGCTCAATGCCTGGATCTTTCACTGCGTCTTGATGAACAACATTCAAGCCACCGTCATAAACATGTTCTGCTTCTGACGAGTGATTAGTTGTAGCAACTTCTTTAGACTGCTCGCTCACTTTTGTCTTTCTTCTTTAGTTAGATTTTGCGCCAAGCCAGATGGTGATAGCGATGATTAGTCCTAGCAAACCTAACCATGCAAGTAGACCTTCGGTCACTGGACCTAGGCCACCAAGCTCATCTCCACCAGCAGAGCTGTGTGTTTGGAGATATTGCAAGTATGTGATGATGTCGTTCTTCTCTTGAGGAGTGATGTTTGCATCGTTGAAGACAGGCATGTTCTGTGGACCAAGAATCATCGCTTCCGCAATTGTCTTGGCAGAAGAGTGCATCAATTCAGGAGCGTACTTACCTTCAGTAAGAGCTCCACCTTTACCCGCTGCGTTGTGACACATCGCACAGTTGACTCTGAAAAGTTCTCCACCTTTTTGTATATCTCCATTACCGGAGGTGTATTCAGCTCCAGGAATAGCAGGTCCGGTTGCAAGTGAACCAACGAATGCAGCCATAGCTGCGATCTCGTCGTTGGTGAACTGAACTGGCTTTACCTGCATCTGAGGTCCGCTTGAAGCACCAGGCATACGACCGGTTGAAACTTGGAAGTCAACAGAAGCTTCACCAACACCAATCAATGTTGGTCCGTTGGCAGTTCCCTCAGCATTCTTACCGTGACATGACGCACAGTTTGAAAGGAAAAGCTTCTTTCCATAATTGATCTGTGCAGCAGAGTGTGAGGCTGCCTGCGGGGAAGTGTTCACTGCAGCGTTTACTGCTGTGTAACCTGTTCCAACCACTAGCAAACCAGCAAAAAGGATTACAACTAAACCTTTAGGGCTGCGACGTAGACCGTTCAATTTGTTTTTCAACATTTGCATCTTTCGATTTATCTTTATTTCAAAACGTAAATAATTAGGAACAGAGCAATCCAAACTACGTCAACAAAGTGCCAGTAGTAGGAGACCACAATCGCAGTGGTTGCTTCCTTGTGACCGAACTTCTTAGCCGCAAAGGTTCTTCCAATAACGAACAAGAATGCAATCAGACCACCGGTCACGTGTAAAGCGTGGAAACCTGTGGTGATGTAGAAAGAAGATCCGTAGCTGTCGCTATTGAGAGCAACACCTTCACTAATTAGGTTTGAATACTCCCAAACCTGACCTGAAACGAAGATAGCTCCAAGGATGTAACTCAAGATGAACCACTCGACCATACCCCACTTCATAGGGGATAGTCCGGTTGCTCTAGGTTGCATTCTTTCAGCAGCAAAAACACCGAACTGAGCTGTGAACGAAGATGCAACAAGGATCAGGGTGTTGGTCAAAGCGAAGCCAAACTGTAACTTTTCAGTTCCGTTGGTCCACATTTCTGGTGAATTGCCTCTAAGGCTGAAATACATGGCAAAAAGGGCCGCGAAGAACATAACTTCACTGCCTAGCCATACGATTGTTCCAACCGAAGTAGCACTAGGGCGATGGATTTGATTGTGTGTTAGGGGAGCTGAGGCCATGTCTTTATTTTAGCCCTTAATCTAACCGTTACCTTGCCAATATCCGCGTTGCGGTGCGGATTTCTTAATTTTTGTCGGAACATACGAGACTAGAATGACTCCATGAATGAGTCGGTTACCTGGGATCTAGTTCTCGAGCGTGTGGAGAGCGAAAAAGACCTATCCAAGAGCGAAGCCAGCTGGGCTATGCACGAGATTATGTCAGGTAGAGCAACTGATGGTCAGATGGCAGCGTTCCTGCTTGCACTTAAAGCTAAGGGGGAAACCCTGGATGAGATTTCAGGTTTCGTTGATGTCATGCTCGATCATTCAATCAAAGTTCCAGTCACCAACGAAGCGATAGATATCGTTGGAACCGGAGGGGACCAGCTAGGAACTGTCAACATTTCATCGATGGCAGCAATTGTTATAGCTGCCTGTGGTTATCCAGTTCTCAAACATGGCTCAAGATCTGCAAGCGGTAAAACAGGCTCGTCCGAGATGCTGGAAGCCCTTGGAGTGAAGCTTGATTTGAGCCCTGAACAGCTCTCAGAAGTGTTCGAAAAGGCCAATATCACGTTCTTTTTCGCCCCATTGTTCCACCCATCGCTAAAAAACGTAGGACCCGTCCGTAAGGCTCTAGGAGTCCCAACTACCTTCAATTTTCTAGGACCTTTGGCAAACCCTGTTCAACCGATAGCAACCGCTCTGGGGGTGGCAAACCAAGCTATAGCACCGCTGATTGCCAATGAAATAAAAGCAAGGAACCGTTCAGCAATAGTCTTTAGAGGTTCAGATGGCCTCGATGAGTTAACGACTACTGGACTTAGCCATCTCTGGTTAGTTCACAAAAACAGCCTCGTTGAGTTCGATTTTGACCCTCAAAGCTTAGGTATTTCCCTCAATTCAGTCAGTGATTTGATTGGGGGCGACGCCAAAGAGAACGCTCAGGTAGCCAAGGACTTATTTGCAGGAAATCTGGGGGATAGACCTGCAATTGGGAACATCGTTGCCTTGAATGCAGCCGTTGGTATGGCTGCCTGGGATCTAGCTCACACGAGTTCACTAGCTGGATTTGATTTCCAGAGCGTAATCAAAACAAAGTTCGAACTTGCAATGGAAGCAATTGCATCTGGCAAAGCCCACAGCAAGATGCTGGAGTGGGTAGCGGCTACAAGCGAGTACCTAAACTAGCTCCGGACATTAGATAAACATTACTTGACATAATGTTCATTATCGGTTATTTATCAAACCTTTTCCTGAGGTAATCCCTAAGCTCATGTGGCGCTAATGACTCTGGGCTATCCAAAAGATCCTGAACGTTCCACCAGCGAAATTCAAGAACGTCTCTGAGTTCTTCAGTTGTAAAACCCGAAGTATCCGGTGTGAAATTTTCAACTTGTAATTCAAAAATCGTATCTGTGTACGTGTGGTAATTGATTCCATCAGCCCAGTCCCAACGTCCAGAAGTTTCAAGAACTGGTTCTCCAAGTTGATCCTGAGTTACTACCAAACCGGTTTCTTCTCTAAGTTCTCTCACTGCAGCTTCCAGAGCAGTTTCTCCAGCATCTATTCCACCGCCTGGAGTTAGCCATCTTGGTGGTAATCCAACCTCAGGGTCAAAATGGGTTTTTAGTAGAAATACATCATTGTTCCCATTTATGAGCATAATTCTGGCAGTTGGACGGTGCTTAACGTGCTTTTTCTCGGTCATTTTGAGACTTTTACTCCACTTGGGGTAGCTTTAGGGTCAAATCCGAACCATTTCATTGTCATTTGAAGAAAATAACCTATACCTACTGCAAAAAAGGCTGTTCCAAGCCCCACAGTGCCTCCAAGAAACCATCCAGTGATTAGAACTAGCGCTTCCCCACTGGTTCTAACAATCCAGAACGGCAGCTTGGTAACCCTAGTCAAACCAACCATCAAGCCATCTCGAGGCCCACCACCGAGGTTAGCTGAGATGTATAGACCTGAGCCGGTAGCAATAATCATGAGCCCTAAGACCAGCCAGAGAAGGTTTAACCAGAATCCATCAAGATTAGGCATCAGAGGCTTGCTCAGATCAGCAAAAGGCCCAATAGAAACAGCGTTGATAAGCGTTCCTACTCCAGGTTTCTGCTTGATAGGAATCCAAATCAGTAAAACCAGTCCGCTAATCAAAGTTGCCGCAAAACCGAAAGTCCAACCGGTTTGAGCTTGAACCCCTTGGGTTAGAACATCCCAGGGAGGAACACCTAAACCGGTGTGAATCATCATGGCTAAACCAAGACCCACCAGATACAGCCCAGCCAGCAAACGCAGAATAGGTTTAACACTTAGGCTCGAAAAGTTCACAAGCCCAAGCCTACCCGCCGGTATTTAGGAGCATGATGCAAGAACATCCGTTCTTCACGAAAGATCAAGTCATGATCTTGGCTCATCGGGGTTTCACTCCCCCAGAGGAAAACACTCTCGGAGCATTTGAACACGCGATTTCAGCTGGTGCACAGGTTATCGAAACAGATGTTCAAGCAACCAAAGACGGCGTAGCTGTTTTGGTTCACGATGATGATCTGAAACGTGTTGCCGGAATAAACAAAAAAATCAAAGACTTTAGTTTGCAAGAACTAGAACAATTAAATCTGCTGGATGGTTCCAAAATTCTCTCGCTTGCTTCAGCACTGAGTGCATTCCCTAAAACAAAATTCAACTTAGATATAAAAGATCGAAATGCAATCAATGGAACTGTTTCTTCCATAGAACAGGCAAAAGCTCATGATCGAGTTCTGGTATCTAGTTTTAGTAACAGAACTAGAAAGAGATCTGTAGCGAAATTCACCACACCAGTTGCAACATCAGCAAGCGCCAGTGTTGTTATTTCGACTTGGCTTTTAGTGGTTTTAGGTAAAACAGACCTACACAAACACTTATTAGGCATAGGTGCACTTCAAATACCTAGGACAATGTTTGGAATAAGGCTAGACACAGCCAAGTTCATATCTTCGGTTACTAAAACAGGAACACAGATTCATTACTGGACCATAAACGAATCGAAAGAGATGAAAGAACTGGTTGCTCTAGGTGCAAACGGTATTGTTACAGATAACACTTCTTTAGCCATTGAGGCTCTGGGGAAAACTTCCTAACGGGAATAAATCTTTAGTTACCTTAGTTCTAACTGACAAAGCATCATCAACCGGAGGTAATAAATGAGTTCAGATTCCCTACGCGGGTCAAGACTGGGAACCCAGTCACAAGAAAAGACCACCGGCATTAGCTACTCCCCTAGACAAAACGTTAAGTATGTTTGTCCTAAAGGTCACACCTCAGAAATGATTTTCTCTGCAGAAGCAGAAATCCCACACACTTGGCAGTGCAAGCAATGTCCTGAGACTGCAACAACCGATGCGGTGGAAGCGCCAGCTCAAATTGTTGGTCATGTGACCAAGACTCACCTAGATCAATTGCTTGAACGTCGATCCAGGGACGAACTTGAAGAAATTCTTGCAGAGGCTTTAGCTGATCTAAAGAAGCGTCGAGCAGCAGCTGCTAAAGCTAGCTAATTCTGAAAAGTCTTTGAAAGCCAAACTTAGTCATTAGAAGCAAGGCTTCAATGACGATGTTGCTAGACATCTTTGATGTTCCAATTTCACGCTCAACAAAAGTGATTGGAACTTCTGCTGCCCTACCACCCGCACGAAGTGTTCGGTAAGCCATTTCAATTTGGAAAGAATAACCTCTTGCGTTAATTGTTGCTAAATCAAGCCTCTTCAAGAAGCTGCAATCAAAGACTCTAAAGCCAGCAGTCATGTCATTTAGCTTTCCGCCGAGCATCAATCTTGCGTAAATGTTTCCGCCGCGAGATAACCACTGGCGATGGATTGGCCAGTTCTGGGTCTTGCCACCTTTGACATACCTGGAACCAATAACTAGATCATTAGTTGAACAAATTGCTAGAAGTTTTGGTAAGTCAACTGCACGGTGCGAACCATCTGCATCCATTTCAGCAACATAATCAAAGTTATTCTCAAAAGCCCATTTGAAGCCAGCGATGTATGCAGCACCTAGACCTTCTTTACCTTTACGGTGCAAAACGTGGATGCGCTTATCTGAGGTGGCTAGGTCATCGGCAAGTTTGCCGGTCCCGTCTGGGCTGTTATCGTCAACGATTAAAAGTTCAACGTCTTTGTTAAATTCAAAAAGGTTACTCACACTCTTGTGAATATTTCCGGCTTCATTGAAGGTAGGCATGATTACTAAAACTTTCAACGCCTTCTCCTAACACGTGCAACGGTCAATCCAACTAATGCTATTAGGAAAGCTGCGATTCCGAAGAAAAACGCAGTTGGTTCAATGTATCTACCGTAAATAACAGCAGGAGTACGATCGCTTCTAAGTGAAATGTCAGCAACCATAGCCGCCGGAGTAAACATAGGAAGCTCGCGAACAACCTGGCCGTCTGGAGTGTAAATACCTGATAGGCCAACAGTTGAGATTGCAACAACGGTTCTTCCCGTAACGATTGCTCTCATACGAGAGATGCCAGCTAGCTGAACTCCCTGCTCGCTCTTACCAAAATCTGAACTATTCGTTTGAATCATGATTGCCTTAGCGCCATCATCAACTAGGTCGTAACCTAATTCATCGATGGTTGCTTCAAAACAAATAAGGGATCCAACCCGAACGTTGTCTTTGACATCGAAAACGCCGTCTCTGGTGCCAGGTGACATATCCCAGCCAATGAGGCCAATCATGTCGGGTGCTAAAGACATAAAGAATGATCGGTAAGGAACGTATTCGCCAAAAGGAACTGGTCGCTTCTTGTCATACCAGTCGGTTAGTCCAACATTAGGATTCCAAAGATCTACTTCATTGAAGTAGTCAGTTCCTCGGAAGGTTTTGTTTCCAAAGAGCAGGGGTGCTTTCAGGTCTTCGTTGACAAACTTGGTGACCTTGATGTTTTCATCCAAAACATTGATTGGGTCCAAGTCAGCAGAGTTCTCTGGCCACACCATAAGTTCAACGCCTTTAGCTTTACCTGAATCAATAAGCTTCTTGGCAACTCTTAGATGCTTATCCAGAATTGAACCTGGTGGGTTGTGAGCAAAGAGCCCTGCATTTGCATTTCCTTGAACAGCCGCCACTCTTAGAGACCCTTCTGAGGTTGGATGTGGCAAATCGAAAACTGCAGGAACGCAAAACAGAATCACCCAAACTACGAGCGTTGGGATCCAGTTTTTGAATCTTCTTGCTAATCCTGATCCTTGAGGTAGAGCTGAGATGAAAGTAACTGCACCTAGAGACGTTGCAAAAACAATAAGCCAACTCAAACCGGCAATGTCTATCCCCCAAGCCCATTTTGCTAAATAGTTCTCTGCTTGGCTTAGACCCACTCGAGCCCAAGGTAGGCCTCCGAAAGGAAAATGGCTGGCAACAAACTCACGACCGGTATAGATACCACCGATAGTGAAAGCTAAAACGATGTTCTTCCAACTACCTAATCGCAGAGTGTTAATGTACTTCCAAACAACAGCAATCACGGCTGTTGAGACACCAAAGAAAACTGATTCAGCAAAACAAAGCGCGAACCAAGGAATTGGACCAAGATATGTGGTCAGCCAAATCAGAACCAACCCATAGAAGCTAAAACCAGCTATCAATCCCAACCAGAAAGCTTTGAGGAATCCGGTTCCACGAATGGCTAAAACAATCAGGAATAGGCCAAAAAACATTCCTGGATAAAAACTTATGGCTGGATATGAAGTTGCCAGAAGCAAACCACCAACTATGGCAAGAAGAGCCTTGCCCCAGAACGAGTCTGACTCTCGCAAAAACTTCATCAATTTAGCCACCATAACACTCTAAGCGTAATAGGAGTAGGCAACGATGCCACGTTTGATCTGGTCAACAGCTGCTGAAGCAGTCTTACTTAGCTTGTCATCGTTGATTTTAGATATCTGTTCCAGAAGATCGATCGCCTGCTTGCACCATCTAATGAAATCTCCTGCCAACATTCCAGTTGATTTCAGGATGCTATCCAGTCTTGCTCCGGTAGCCCAACGGTGCATTTGAAGTGCCATGCTCGCATCTGGTTCTGAAGTTATGGCTAAGTTCCAATGTTTCGATAAAGCCTGAAGTTCATCCCAAACACCTAAAGTGTCATCAAATTTCTCGGTGAAATCCCCTCTTGGGAATCTAGGGTTTAGTTCTTCATCGTCTCTTCTAGCTTCGAAGACTAAGGCTGCGGCGAGAGCAGCAAACGTTGCCGGATCAACACCTGCCCAAATCTCTCTTCTTAAACATTCAGAAACTAAAAGGTCTCTGTCTCCATAGATTTTGGCTAGCTTCAAACCAGCCTCTGTAGCCTCAAGATCATCATCATCTTCCACTAGGTAACCAAGATCCAGAAGTAGATTTGCAATGTTGTCGAAAGTTTTAGCCACTTGATTAGTTCTTGATTCGATTTGCTTGATGATTGCTTCGGTTTCACGGTACAACTTGTACCAGCGTTCAGCCCATCTAGCGTGAGCTTCACGATCCTGGCAAGCATGACAGGGATGCGAACGAAGGTCACGCTTCATGTTCGTAATCTTCAGTTCTTGAGCTCGCATGCCTTTGGTCTGCCTTAGGTCATTACGTTTGGCTTGGCGACCCCAAGTTGCAAGTTCTTTCTCGAGGTCGCTTATCTCTCGGCGTAGCTTGGCGTACTCCGTGAAATCACCTAGGTGGCACTTCATTGAATCTTCATAGCCTCGAAGCGATGATTGTTTTTCTCGTATTCCTCGAGCAAGACCAACTACTGAACGGTCTGCCTGGAATTGAGCAAAAGAAGTTTCAAGAACTTCTCGTGATCTTCTAGCTCCGAAAGCTTGAATGAGGTTCACAGTCATGTTGAATGTTGGCTTGAAAGATGAATTCAATGGATAAGTTCGCTTTGAGGCCAAAGAGGCAACGTAGTTTGGATCTAGGTTCCCACTCCACTGAATGACCGAGTGACCTTCAAAGTCGATACCGCGTCGACCTGCCCTACCCGTTAGCTGAGTGTATTCACCAGGAGTTATTTGAACTCGACCTTCACCGTTGAACTTATCTAGTCGTTCCAAAACAACAGTTCTAGCTGGCATGTTGATACCAAGTGCAAGCGTTTCAGTTGCAAATACAACTTTGACTAATTTTCTAAGGAACAGTTCTTCAACTACTTCTTTGAAAGCGGGAAGTAATCCAGCATGGTGAGCTGCTACTCCCCTCTCCAACGCATTCAACCACTGGAAATATCCGAGCGCAGAGAGATCTTCATCAGGAATGTTGCCACACTTTTCTTCAGCAATCCTTCGGATAAGTTGTTTATCTTCAGGTCTGGTTAGGCGAATCCCTGAAGCCAAGACAGATTGAACTGCAGCTTCACAACCAGCTCTAGAAAAGATAAAGAAAATAGCTGGAAGCAAATCTGCTTCGTCAAGTATTTCGATAACGTCAGGTTTACTAACTCTCGCTATACGACCTAGGTTTCGATCAGGGCCTTTCGGGTACACTCGGCTCGCTGGATGACCCCTTCTACCAGATAACGGCTTATTTATTGGCTGACGCATTTTGTTGGCGTGACGCTGAACCAAATCGATGTTTACTCGGTTATCCCCCTCGTCATCTCTGAACAACGGAATAAGTTCATCACCAAATAAAACATGTTGATTTAGCGGCACTGGTCGCACTTCAGAAACGATGATTGCTGTGTCACCACGGATCTCATCCAGCCATGCGCCGAACTCTTCGGCGTTAGAAACCGTAGCGCTTAGCGAAACTACCTTCACATCTCTAGGTAGGTGAAGTATTACTTCTTCCCAAACCGCTCCCCTAAAACGATCTGCAAGATAGTGAACCTCGTCCATGACCACGAAACCCAAATTCATTAGATTCTCAGAGTTCGCATAAATCATATTGCGAAGAACTTCGGTAGTCATAACTAAGAACTGAGCACTCGAGTTGATGCTGGTGTCTCCAGTTAGAAGACCAACCTTATCTGAACCATATCTGTTCACTAACTCTGAATACTTTTGATTACTAAGCGCTTTGATAGGTGTTGTGTAGAAAACCTTTTGGTTTCTCTCAAGACCCAAATGCATCGCAAATTCGCCAACGACAGTTTTGCCAGCACCAGTTGGAGCAGCGACTAAAACTCCTTGACCCCGAAGAAGCGCTTGGCATGCTTTTAGTTGAAACTCATCCATCGGGAATTTCAAAAGTTCGATAAAGGATTCCAGAGCAGGATCTTTCCGATTCTGTTTAGCCCTGGCGTAGCGCTCTGCTGGGCTTAGATCTTCACTCATTCGATTACTTCATCAATAGTTAGATCTTCAATCAGCTCTGTCTTTGTTCTAGCTGCTTTGCGTTTGTCATTAGCCAAAGCTATTGCTGCGGCTATGAAGTAGAGAACAATCAGTGGAATCATTAATAAGAACATAGACATCGGGTCTGACACCGGAGTTGCAATAGCTCCAATTACCGCGATGATGAAAAGTGCTGGACGCCAACCTTTGAGAATTGAACGTCCTGAAATAACTCCAAGTGCATTTAGGAAAACCAAAATGATTGGAAGAACAAAAGCTAAACCAAACACCAGCAAAACTCGAACAGCAAAAAGAACATACTCTGCCGCATTGATTACGTTCGCACTACCTGCTGGAGTGAAGGACAAAAGAGATTGAATAAAGGTTGGGAAAAGCAACCAACCAAACCAAGCTCCACCTAGAAACACCGGTGAGCTAAGTAGCAAGAATCCAACGGTGTATCGACGCTCGCGCTTTTTAAGTGCTGGAGCAACAAAGGCAAGTATTTGATATAACCAAACCGGGCTGGATAGGAATAATCCAACAAAGAAAGCAATTTGCAGGTGCAAATCAAATGCAGAAACGATGGAACTGAAGTTGATTGTTGCGTTGATGTGCTTTTGATTAGCAAGATCAACTATTGGTTTTTGAAGAGCTTGGAATACTTCATCAAAGACCATCCAACCGATTATTCCTCCGCCGACAATGGCGAAAGCTGATTTGAAAAGTCGATTTCTAAACTCTCGAAGATGCCCCGATAGCTTCATTTTCTTTTCGGGGTTACGGCCCTTAGCCATTACTTCTCTTCTTTGGTTTCGTCTTTCTCAACGCTAGGCTTCTTGTCCTCGGCACGCTCGTCACTCATCTGCTTCATTTCTTTGCGGAAAATGCGCATTGACTGGCCAAGACTCTTTGCAAATCCTGGAAGCTTAGGAGCTCCCCAGATCACAAGAACCACTAGCACGATGACAATAATGTGCCATCCTTCGAGTCCTCTTAACATAATTAGCCTTACTTCTCGGATACGGTGTTGTTTCTAGCTTCCAGCCTACGCTGTCTGTCTAGTCTTGAGCGCTTTAGAGCGCTTAGCTCAAGTTTAAGCCCTTTAGCCTTTTGGTTTATCGGGTCTATTGAACGAGAAATGCGCTTGCTTGCAGCCCTAAGTTTCATAAAAACCCAGATCAAAGCAATAGTTGAACTCCCAACCAGGACGGCAACAAAGTATGGAACAAAATTGGCCATTACTCAGCATCCTTAGGTGAATCAGAACCTTCTGGATTCAAAGCAGCCAAAGCGAAATCCCTAACAGCTTTTCTGGCTTCCTCCGGGGCAATTACTTTAGCTAGTCCCCCGTAGCGAGTCACCAAACGACCGAGGTTTCTAACATCGCCAACCTTGATTGTGAACCGTCTGCTCGTTTTATTTACGGGAACTGGTTCAGCGATTGGCTTCAAGTCATACATCAACCCGTATGCCCCTGGTTGAACTTCAAGAACAACCTGAATGTCGTTCTCCGCTGGAACATAAAGCTCATCATCGAGTTCGGCTTGTTTCGCCTTATCGCTTATCTTGACAGTGTCAAGAATCTCAGTGTTACGCATACGGTCAATACGGAATGATCTAAGTGCCTGCTTAGTTTGGCACCAGCCACGAAGGTAGATGAACTCACTGTGAACATCAATTCTCAACGGTTCAATAATTCGCCCGATAGTAACTTCGTTTTTGTTGTCCTGATAATCACATTTAATAGCTAGCGACTTATTAATGGCCTGGCGAAGAATACGAATGTCAAGATCAACACCAATTGGATTAATTATTACCTCCGGTGTCTTAGTTTTAGCAAAACCACTGGCGATAATCTCCTGGAGTTTCTCAATCTCTTCAACATCTGCGATACCTGGAATAGATTTCAAATAAACCAAACCAGCAGCTAGCGCTGAAGCCTGACGAGCTGAAAGCCTAGGTACTTCTTGAATAGCCATCTTGTCACCAAAGTGAACCGCAACATCGCCTTCCTCTAGCCCATCAAAATCGATTCCATAAGGTGAGTGGTAGTTGATCTCTATGAAACCAAGGTTTTTGATTGCTTCCTTGATTTCACTTTCAGGAACTCTAAAGTGTTTAGCTAATTCAGGTACGTCATACAGAGCGCCATCAATTAGATTCCCAACCAACGCCAACATCAGGTTGAAACGATCTGAGTCTCTAAGCTTCTTGGATTCAGCCATGATCGTCCACCACTTGTTTATATCCTTCAGCGACAAGGTCTGCAAGTTCTTTAGGCTCAAGTACTTCAACTTGACCTGGGTACTCACGTATTTGTTCTGCCATAACAAATTTGTCGTAGTAACGAATGGCAATCACACCATCGTTCTTTTTCTGTTTGGTATCAACCTGATACTTGAACCATGCTTCACTGTTTGGCTTAACTTTCAACTTAGCTATCTGCTTATCTGCAAAAGCCTCAAGTTCATCTGTAGCCTTTTTGACCTCTGAAGGATCTGGTGCATCAAAAGGTGCACTGTTACTTCCAACAGAAACTCGGCTCACTATTCTTCGCAACATAAAATTTCGTGGCTGATCGTTCTTAACGTCAAAGCCAAGCACTAACCACATGCCTTCGCTCTGCCTCAATAACCAAGGCTGCAAAGTTCTAGTTTCAATAACGCCAGTGTTTGGGTTTCGGTAATCAAACTGAACCACTCTTCGATCAGAGATAGCATTGTTTATTTCTCTGAAGTTAGGCTCATGCTCAATGATTCTCGGTGCGACACCGGAGATGTCTGAGTCTTCGCCAACCACACCCATTGAACGCAACTTCACAATTCCTTTGTTGGCTGCAGTTGAAAGAGAACCTCCAGCCCAAGCATCAGATGCAAGTGTCAGTAGTGCTAATTGTCTTGCAGTTAGTTTGATGTCTTTAGGCCAAGTGAACTCTTCTTTACGGATTACATAAACAGTTGCTTGGTTATTCTCATCTTCATAGGGAGGAATAACTGCCTCAACATTGATTCCGTTGTGCCTAAGAGTGTCTTTGTCTCTCTCGAACTTTCTTTCCAAGCTGGCATTACTTCCATTTGGCTTGTATTCAGCCATGTAGCCAGGGATTGAGCTAAGTATTTGATGTTTAGATAGCCCAACTTTGGAATACAAAAGTGCACAAGTCAAAGCGAATAAACGCTCAGGCTTAGAGACTTTGTATTTACCCGCAGGTGTTTCGGCCATCTTCTCTTTACTTACTTATCTGTTCCAAGAACGTCGATAACAAACAACAAAGTTGCATTAGCTGGAACGCTTCCAGAGCCTGTTGCGCCATACGCATCAGCTGGAGGCATACTGGCTATAACCTGTGAACCGACCTTAACTCCAGTTAGAGCCTTCCCCAAACCTACGATGCTGCCGGTAGCTAGGTTCAAAGTGATTGGTTGTGAATCCCAAGATGATTCAAGTGTTCCACCAAGAGCGCCAGTCCAGTTCCAAAGTGAATAGTGAATGGTAACTGAATCGGTTGATTTAACAACTTCACCTTTACCTTCAATCAGAACTGCTGACTTGAATTCTGTTGGTGCGTTAAAACTTGGCGGAACTAGACCAGGACGGCCAGTCTTAGGATCTCTCACTACCTGAGGTAATCCACTAACAGGTGATTGGGCAGAACCGTTGGCGTGAGGAAGGTTTACCTTGACCAGTTTGAAAACATATAGTGATCCACCAGGGTTTGAAGCATTTGCCGGAACCGCTAATGCAACTACTGAACCCTGCTTAACACCTGAAAGTGCATTACAGAAAACTGGATAAGTCTTGGTATCTAGGTAAATAGCTTGAGCATCTGAGCCATCGAACTTGTTTGCACCAGCAAGCTTGCCTGAAGTTGATGAGTAAACGGCGTAATCCATGAGCACTAGTTCATTGCCGGTGAAAACTGGACCATTACCTTCAGAAACAATCTTTGATTCTGGTTTAGAAATCTTTGAAAGCGCAGATGCGAAGCTAACCTTTGGGTTTGCCGTTGCAAAGTCCACCTTTGGTGCTCCTGCATCTTTAAGGGTTACCTCAACGGAATCAATGGCCTTACCACCTTGGAAGTGATCACAAGCAGGTGTGATGCCCTCGAAAGCATTCAAGGTTGGGTTAGACCCCGCACAGCCTGCTAAAAGGGCAACTACGGCAACAGATAGGGCGATGATTCTTAGTTTTTGCACTGGTTCAGCTTTCTATGGTTTTTACTAAGTTTAGCCCTCGTTTTTAGGAACCACCGACAATTGAATCAGCCGCTTTTTGGGCTGCTCTAAGGCTCTTTCTAACCTTCTTATCGCTAACTTTGCGCTCACCCACATGCTCAGGGTTCCAAACCGCAATATCCTCATCTTCAAACTCGGGTTTAGCTCTTCTAACAAACGAAGGCAAAACAGTTCCAGGAGCCAGCTTCCTAGCAGTTAGCAAGAAGCCTGTGTGCCCGGACATCCTGTGTTCAGGTCTAACGGCAAGTCCTTGCAGGTGCCAGCCTCTAAAAAGTGTCTCGAAAGATTCAGGTTCAGTGAACTCCCCTGTTGCCTTGATATCTTCTGCAACTCTAGAAAGTTGAGTGACTGTTGCAACGTAGCAAACTAGCACTCCACCAGGTTGCAAAACTTTCCCAACCTCTTCTAAACACTCCCAAGGTGCCAACATGTCTAGAACAACACGATCGACACTCTGCGGCTGAACTTTCTTAGGCAACTCTTCTTGCAAGCTTCCAACATTCACCTGCCAGTTATTTGGTCTATATCCAAAAGCCGCAGTGACGTTAGCTTGAGCTATCTCAGCGAAATCTTCTCTTCTTTCAAAAGAGGTAAGAGTTCCTTCAGAGCCAATTGCTCTTAGCAAATACATACTTAGAGCACCAGATCCAACACCGGCTTCAATTACGTGAGCACCAGGAAATATGTCTCCCATAGTTACGATGTTTGCAGCATCCTTCGGATAAACAATTGCTGCTCCCCTAGGCATAGACAAAACAAAGTCTGTAAGAAGAGGTCTTAGGACCAAATACTCGATACCCGCTTCACTCTTGATTACTGAACCATCAGGCAATCCGATGATGTCATCGTGCTTCACATTGCCTCGGTGAGTTCCAAAAACTGCACCGGTAGCTAAAGTGATTGTGTTCAACCGTCCTTTAGGGCCAGTTAGTTGAACTCTCTCCCCCGACTGAAAAACTCCTCGTAGTGCTCTAGCCATTACAGCAACTTCCTTAGCTTCTTATAGGTGACACCTTCGAGAGTTTCCCAAAGAATTCTTCCTGGTTTTTCTGGGATCCCAACAACGTGTGGGATACCAATCGCGTAAGTTCCAGCAGCTTCGGCAGAAGTTAGGCCAGACACAGAATCTTCAAAAGCAATGCATCTGGCTGGATCAAACCCAAGTTCCTGCGCTGCCTTTAGATAAGCCTCTGGGTGAGGTTTACCGTGTCTAACGTCATCGCCAGCAACGATGAGGTCAAACGCATCAAATTCAATGGCATCAACAACTTGCTTAGCCATGCGGTGCATAGACATCGTAACTAAAGCAGTCTTCACGCCGTGATTTCTAAGATCAAGTAGTAGTTCCTTAGCCCCTGGACGCCAAGGAATAGATTTAGCCAGTTTGCCTTGAACCTCTGAGGTTAGCCGGGCTACGATTTCTTCAGGTTCTAGAGGGACGTTGGTGCGGTCTTTGAATAGCTGAGAGGATTTGTCCAAACTCATCCCAACAACATCTAAGCCATCTTGATCGGTCCAAACACCATTGTGCTCAGTGGCTAGTTCTCGTTCACTTTGAATCCAATACGGTTCTGAGTCGATAAGTGTGCCATCCATGTCAAAGAGCACGGCAAAGGGGCTTTTAAGTCCAAACATTATGCCCAAAGTCTAATCTGCCGTTATGAATTAGAGTTCTATCTAGAGCATCTAGCAGTGAAATGGTATGGATTTGAGCGAGACTTCAAAGATTTTTAGTGGCCGTGTGTTGATTGTGGCTTTAGACGGGTGGACAGACGCAGGCTCTGGGGCTACCGGGGCTGCCACCTACATCAAAGACAAACTGAACTGTGAGCGCCTGGTGAGTATCGATGAGTCTGAATACTTTGATTACCTAAGACAACGTCCAATCATCGTTTTAGATGAGCACGGTGATAGAGACTTCCTGTGGCCAAGTATCGAGCTTTGGGGTCCCTCAGCTACTACCCCGGCAACTAAAGATCTTGAACTATATTTCCTTATTGGTCAGGAACCTGCCATGCAGTGGCCTTACCTAAGAGATGAGCTAAAAGAAATTATTGAAGACCGGGACATCACTTCCGTCATCATGCTCGGTTCTCTAGCCTATGAAGCACCACACAACCGTCCAATCAAAATCCACAAGAATTCTCAAACAGCAAAAGTGAGAAACGCTTTTGGTATTGAACGAAGCAATTACGATGGTCGAGCTGGATTTATGTCTGTCCTAGGGCATGCACTTGAAAAAGCTGGGCTAGCCACCATCTCAACTTGGGCTCAGGTTCCTCACTACGTTGCATCGATGCCTTCACCTAAAGCGGCTCTAGCTTTAGTAAATGACCTTGAGATTATGTTGGGCTTTGAAGTTGACCACAAAGAGTTGCTCACGGCAGCTTTTGAATGGGAACGTTCAGTTGATGACTTCGTAGAAGGTGACGAAGATCTTCAGAACTACATCACCTCTCTAGAAAAAGCTAGAGATGAATCAGAAGCTGAAGAGCTCAATACAGATCAGTTGGCCTTTGAATTTGAAAAATATCTAAGACAGAACGAAACCGATACGGATTCTCCTGAAAACTAAGCTGCAATAACTCCGTTAGAGAGCATTGCGATTAGAGCAATACCAACTAGTACGCGCCAAATAACAAAAGGCACGAAAGAGCCTTTGTTCAGGTATTTCAATAGTCCAGCTACAACAAAGTAACCAACGACAAATGAGGTTACTGTTGCAACCAAAGTTCCAGATAGTGAAGCTGAATCTAGGTTGTGGTAACTGTCCTTGAATTCGAGTAGTCCGCTAGCTAAAACTGCAGGGATACCAATCAAGAAAGAAAATCTAGCTGCGGCTGCTCTGTTGAATCCAGCGAAAAGTCCAAAGCTTATGCTGGCACCTGACCTTGAAACTCCTGGGATTACTGCAAGCATTTGGCCTATACCAAAAAGCATTGCGGACCCAAAAGTTAGTTCTTTTATTGACTTCTCTTTATTGCCAATTCTGTCTGCAACTAGAAGAACTAAACCGAAAACAATCATGGTCATTGCGATAACCCAAAGGTTGCGGACAGTTGTTTCAATGAAGTGTTTGAAAATCAAACCAACTAGGGCAACTGGAATAGATCCGATGATCACATACCAAGCCATGCGGTAATCAGCATTGTTTCTCTTCTTTGAGTTGAAAATACCAACAAAGAAAGCTGACAGTAAGCGCCAAATGTCTTTAGCGAAATACAGAAGAACAGCAGCTTCGGTTCCCAACTGAATGGTTGCTACGAAAGCTGTTGTTGCAGAGTTTTTATCACTAAGACCTGGGACTTGCATAAGTTCTGAAGCTATTTGCACGTGAGCGCTAGAAGAGATAGGTAGGAACTCGGTTAAACCTTGAATTAAGCCAAGAATTAGTCCCTGGATAAAACTCATGCCCAATCTTCCTCGTCTTCGACTAGTTCCATAGGCAGGAACTCAGAGAACTTATCAGAGAGAGTCTCTTCGTAATCGAGGAAGGCATCTTTGAGATGTTCATAGGCTGCTAAAACCGATGGGTCATCGCTACCACGACCGGTGGCAACCGCTTCGAAATGCCTTTCTAATGCGGCAACAAATTTGTTTAGAGAGTTTCTTGCGTCCTGAGCCATAAGCCAAAACTACTCCTGAAACGCTAATAATCATGGATGCTGACTAGGAAAAATAGTTCCCGAGGTTTCATAGTAAATTAGACCTGTTACATACACACCTTTGTCCGGGTGGCGGAATGGTAGACGCGCTAGCTTGAGGTGCTAGTCCTCGTTAGAGGGTAGGGGTTCAAGTCCCCTTTCGGACACGAACCTAACAGTTAGAAAACCTATCTCCCAAATGTCATCAGTTGAGCTTTCAGAAGCAGCCGAATATTCCATTGAGGTGGCAAGGCAAAGACTCGCGGGGAAAAGAATTTTTGCTCTAACTGGAGCTGGTCTGAGCACCGATTCGGGTATCCCAGATTACCGCGGTGAAGGCCGAGTAGCTAGACATCCGATGACCTATGACACTTTCATGGGTTCCTTTGAAGCTCAACAGCGTTACTGGGCCAGAAGTTATGTTGGTTGGTCTCGTATAGCTATCGCTAAATCAAACCAAGGACATTTTGCTATAGCCTCCGCTGAAGCCAGTGGACAGATTAGTTTCCTAGTTACCCAAAACGTTGATGGTTTGCATCAACAAGCAGGAAGCAAGAAAGTCGTTGATTTGCATGGACGATTGGATCGAGTAATCTGCCTATCTTGCAAGAAACTCATCACTCGTCAAGAAATGGATTCACTGTTAGAAGAGCTAAACCCGAACATTTCTAAAGACGCGAATGTTGAATTCACTCCTGATGGTGATGCGGAAGTCGAGGGAACTTCAGAATTTAAAGTTCCAAACTGTTCTTGTGGTGGGAAATACAAACCGGATGTCGTCTTCTTCGGTGAATCTGTTCCAGTAGACCGAGTTGAGAAGTCAATGCAAGAACTAGAAGCAGCTGATGCCATCCTCGTTGCTGGATCATCCCTAACTGTTAACTCTGGCTATCGTTTCGCGCGTCAAGCTGCCAAGACTGGCAAGCCAATCGTTATCGTAAACATAGGGCCAACTCGTGCTGATGTTATAGCGAGCGCAAAAATTGAAGCCAACACATCGATAGCACTTGAAAGGCTACTCATTGACTGAAACAACTTTAGGTTTACTTAGACACGGGCAAACCGATTGGAACATCGATCTCAGGCTTCAAGGCTCGAGTGACATTCCCCTCAATCAAACAGGTATCGCTCAAGCAAAATCAGCCAGCCTAAAATTCGAAGTTGGTTCGTGGGATGTCATCCTGGCTTCACCGCTTTCAAGAGCCAGAGACACTGCAGCTATCATTGCCGAGCCTCTTGGCTTGAAAGTTGCTGTTATTCCTGAACTGATTGAACGATCTTTTGGAACAGCCGAAGGTATGTCTCATGGTGAGTGGAGAAAGCTCTATGAAAGTGGAGCACCTATCGAGGG
>CANGBK010000001.1 GCA_947452235.1 Micrococcales bacterium | reverse complement strand
AGGAATCGAACCTGCGACCAAGAGATTAGAAGGCTCTTGCTCTATCCACTGAGCTACGAAGGCATTACTTTCTCATTTTAGACCATTTGGATTGACATCGAGGAGTTATTAACGATTGCATAACTGTAAAACCATGATTTAGACATGTTTCTGCCTTGGTGATAACTTTGTCCCAAGTACAGAAGGGGACGTTTGTGAAAAAAATATTGTTGATTTTGTCCTTGGCAGTTGGCCTTGTTATAGGGTTTGCCGTTCCAAGCCAAGCCTCTGGGGATTGCCCAGTCGAAGAGTCTCCTTTGACCGGAATATCGTGTCTAATAGTAAACGCTTTAAGCTCTCCAGTTACACAGCCTTCCGGAGGATCCGCTAAGAGAATGCAGATGCTGAGCATCACCTTGGTGCCCTAATGGCGAGGGGTAATGAGTCCTTTGAGGAACGTCAGGAACGTCTAGAAGCTCAAGCTAAGAGCGAGTTTAATGAAGAACTTGGCCATGACCTATCCAACCGAGTCAAAGATGGGAAAGCCGGACCTTTGAAAAGGATGCCTGTTTTGTTTAGATTTCTAAGCATTTTTGGATCTAGCAGCCAGGTCGGAATGTCTGGTTTCGACAGTCAGGAAGACTAACTCCAACTTTGGTGCAGTATTGAGGTAGAGGTCTGCGGTGTGGTAATCTTTACCTCGGTAAATAAATCTTTGGGAGAATAATGTTTCGTCTGTCTAAATTGAGCTTGGCTAATAGGTCTGTTGTTGCGCTTGTAACAGTAATAGTTGGTCTATTTGGCTTTGTTTCTGTTGGTGCTCTAAAGCAGGAGCTATTCCCCTCACTTGAGTTTCCTCAGGCAGCGATTGTTACCACCTATCCAGGTGCTTCACCTGAAGTTATGGATTCACAGGTCAGCCGTGTGATTGAAAGCGCAGTTGGAAGTATCGATGGTGTTACCACCACATCTTCAACGAGCCAGAGCTCTCTCTCAACTGTTCGAGTGACATTCGATTTTGGTAACTCAACTGCAAAGGTTACCGATTCCCTTAACTCCGCTTTGGATTCAGTTAAAGCATCTCTCCCGACCGGTGCAACTGCAAAAGTATTCGGTGGTGGTTTAGGCAGTATTCCAGTTGTGATCATGAGCGTGACTGCTAACAGCGGCAACAACACTGAGATTTCTAAGACTCTTCCAGATCTTGCAACCACCATGTTCAAGAAGGTAGCTGGAGTTAAAGATGTTCAAATCGGTGGTATTCAGGACTACAGAATCAATATTGCTCCTAACGCTTTCCAAATGGCAGCCAATGGAATTTCAGGTCAGTCAATTCAACAGGCTCTGAAGACAAATGGCTTTGTTATTCCAGCGGGAACTCTTTCAGATGGTCAAGGACAGATCACTGTTGAAGTTGGTTCACCGGTGGAATCAGTTGAAGCCCTAAAGGCTCTTCCTATTGTTGGTCAAACAGGTAAAGTTCTAACTCTTTCACAGTTCGCAAATGTTACTTATGACCCAGCTCCGGTTAAAGCTATCTCCCGAGTTGATGGTAAAGCTGCACTAGCTATTTCTATTACTAAGACTTCAGACGGTAACACGGTTGCTATTTCAGAAGCAGTGAAGCCTTTAGAAGAGGAACTTATCCAGAAACTTGGTGGCAACGTCACCTTGAAGGAAACTTTCAATCAGGCTCCTTATGTTCAGAAGTCAATCAATGACCTTATTGAAGAAGGTCTACTAGGACTTCTATTCGCAGTGATTATTATCTTGTTGTTCTTGCGTTCATGGAGATCAACATTGGTAACAGCAATCTCTATCCCAACCTCATTGCTTATCGCCTTTATCGGTCTAAATGGTTTTGGTTATTCGCTAAACCTATTTACCCTAAGCGCTCTAACCATTGCGATTGGTCGTGTTGTTGATGACTCTATTGTGGTTATCGAAAACATCAACAGACATTTGGCTTACGGTGAAAAGAAGCTTGAAGCTATCTTGAATGCAGTCAAAGAAGTTTCAGGTGCTATTACAGCAGCAACCCTAACTACTGTTGCCGTATTCCTTCCTATCGCTGGTGTTGGTGGTTTGGTTGGTCAGTTGTTTAGACCATTCGCTCTAACCTTCTCATTGGCTCTAGTTGCCTCATTGTTTGTTTCTTTGACTCTGGTTCCAGTTATTGCTTACTGGTTCCTAAAGGCACCAGCGGTTGAACAAGCTAAGACAGAGGCAGCAGCTAAGAAACTTGCAGCCAAGGTTATGGCTGAAGAGCACGAGCGTGAGCGAAATTCACTACTTCAACGTGTTTACTTGCCTGTTCTTCGTGGAACTCAGAAGCGTCCGGTAATTACTATCGTTGCTTCAGTTCTAGTCCTACTGTTCACCTTTGGTCTAGTACCATTCATCAAGACCAACTTCATTGGATCTTCAGGTTCTAACAGCTTCAGTATTTCTCAAACGGTCTCCCCAGCTGCTTCTCTAAGCGAGAAGTCAACCGCTGCTGCTGGTGTTGAAAAGATCTTGCTTGCTACTGGAGACACAGAGGCAATCACAACCACAATCGGTGGTTCAGATTCACGTGTTGCCTTTGGTCAAGCAGCTAACGGCATCCAGTTCCAGGTTTCAACTAAATCTGGAGTTAATGGTGAAACTTTCCAAAAGGATGTGGCAGCAGCTTTTGATAAACATCCTGAACTTGGAAAAGTTAAGTTCGAATCAGGTCAGTCATTTGGATCTTCAGGAACCGTTGACGTGACTGTGACAGCAAAGACTGATGAACAGCTTCGCGCTGGTATCGCTAAGGTTCAGAGTGCTCTAACTGGCAAGATTGATAACGTATCGAAAGAGATCACTACAACTCTTTCAGACAAGCAGAGAACTCTAAAGGTTGTTGTTAACAGAACTAAAGTTAGCCAACTGGGCCTTAGTGAAATTGCTGTTGCAGGTTTAGTTTCATCTGCAATGACACCGCAAAGCGTTGGTTCAATTAACATCAACAACAAATCAACCAGCATTTATGTTAAATCTGGTTCAGTTCCAACCACTGTTGATCAGGTTAAAGCCATCCAGATTCCAACCATGATGGGTATGGTTCCGCTATATCAACTGGCAAGCGTTGAACTAGTAACAGTGCCGACTAAGGTAACCACTCAAGACGGCGACCGAGCAGCCACTGTTTCACTAACACCTAACGCAGATGCAAGCTTGACCGGCATTACCGCTCAGGTATCTAAGGTACTTGATGGTGTTAAGAACAAGATGCCGGTTGGAACTACTTTGCTACCTATCGGTGGAGTTTCAGCTGATCAGGCTTCATCATTCAACCAATTGTTTATGGCACTGCTTGCAGCAATCTGCATCGTGTATCTAGTTATGGTGGCAACTTTCAGAAGCTTGATTCAGCCGCTGGTATTGCTAATCTCGATTCCTTTTGCAGCTACCGGTGCTTTCGTTGCATTGTTGATTACCAACACTGCTCTTGGTCTTCCAGCACTTATTGGTATGTTGCTTCTAGTTGGAATCGTGGTAACCAACGCCATTGTTTTGATTGATCTAATCAACCAATACCGTAAGCAAGGAGTTGATCTTGAAACTGCAATCATGGATGGTGCTAGACAACGTCTAAGACCTATCTTGATGACCGCGCTAGCTACCATTGGTGCGCTATCACCTTTGGTTCTGGGTATCACCGGTTCAGGTGGATTTATCTCTCAGCCTCTAGGTGTTGTAGTTATCGGTGGTTTGTTCTCATCAACCATCTTGACCCTAATCATCGTGCCTGTTCTATACAGACTGATTGAAGGCAGAAAGCTAAAGCGTCAACTCAAGAAGGCTAAGGCCTAACAACTAAACTTAGTTAGGATCGCCCTTAGTCGGTGGTCCTAACTAGTTTGAGAGCATGATGAACTTACCTGATTACTTAGTCTGGATTGACTGCGAGATGACTGGGCTTAACCCAGATCAAGACTGTTTAGTTGAAATAGCCGTTGTCATCACCGACTTTGAACTACAGGTAGTTGATGAAGGTCTAGATATCGTCATCAAACCAACCGAATCTGCGCTTGCTGGCATGGGTGATTTCGTCAGGAATATGCACACCGAATCAGGGCTTATCAATGAGTTTGATAACGGGGTTTCACTAGAGCAAGCTGAAGCCCAGGTCTTGGAGTATGTAAAGAAATACATTCCAGCAGCCAAGACTGCTCCCCTAGCTGGTAACACTATTGGTACCGATCGCATGTTTATAGCAAAATACATGCCTGAATTGGATTCTCACCTGCATTACAGAAACATCGACGTTTCGACCATCAAAGAGCTCTCTAAGCGCTGGTATCCAAGGGCATACTTCCAGGCACCTAAGAAGCAGGGCGGTCACAGAGCCCTTGCAGACATCCTCGAATCCATTGGTGAGCTTCGCTATTACCGTGCAACTGTCTTTGTTGAGGCTCCAGGCCCAACAACTGAGCAGGCTCAAGCAGTTTCACAGAGCATTATTTCTTAGCCTTAAAACTGATAAACTTTTGCCTGTGCTTATCTAGGTAAGCCATGGTGGGTATAGCTCAGCTGGTAGAGCGCCTGGTTGTGGTCCAGGATGTCGCGGGTTCGAGTCCCGTTACTCACCCCAATAACCACTTGGGAGAAACATGCAATTTCTAATCAACGTTTTAGACAGCAACACTGGAACTGCTACCGGCAACGAGATTGCTGAAATCGATGCTTTCAATGACATGCTTCAACAAAACGGTCACTGGGTTTACGCTAACGGTCTAACCGATCCAAGCAATGCAGTTCGTATCGACAACCGCGCAGATAAGAATGAAGTTCTTGACGGCCCCCTATACACCGAAGAAACTTATGTTTCTGGTTTCTGGATCATCAAAGCCGACTCTAAAGAACAAGCCCTAGAACTAGCAAAGCTAGGCTCTAAGGCTTGTAATAGAAGAGTTGAAGTTCGCCCTATGCACGGCTAGCGCGTTCAAGAACAAGTTCTCGTACGCGAGCTGCATCAGCTTGCCCCTTCATAGCTTGCATAACAGCACCAATGACTGCACCGGCAGCTTGAAGCTTACCTTCACGGATCTTCTCAAGAACATCTGGCTGTTTAGCTAGAGCTTCATCGATAGCTGCAATGAGCGCTCCATCATCAGAAACAACTTCAAGGTTTCTTGATGTAACGATTTCTCCTGGGTTACCTTCACCCGCTAACACAGCTGAAAGAACATCACGAGCGATACGGTCGTTGATTTTTCCTGATTCAACCAAGGTTGCTAGTTCTGCAACCTGTTTAGGTGTGATGTTCATTTCTGCAACATCTTTGTCTTCCGAGTTAGCTATACGAGCAATCTCACCTGAATACCATTTACGGGCAGCCTGAGGCTTAGCCCCTTCAGCAACAGCTTCTTCAATGAAGTCCAAAAGACCTGCGTTAACAACATCTCTGAATTCCATTTCAGCAAAGCCCCACTCCCCAGCTAGACGCTTACGTCTATCAGCTGGGTTCTCAGGTAATTCTGAACGTAGTTTTTCAATTAGTTCTGTTGAAGGCTGAACTGGAACTAGGTCAGGTTCTGGGAAGTAACGATAGTCATCAGCATCAGACTTAGGTCTTCCAGAACTTGTTGAACCTTTGTCTTCATGCCAGTGTCTGGTTTCCTGAATGATTGAACCACCATCAGCCAAGATCTGTGCTTGTCTTTGGATTTCGTATCTAACTGCACGTTCAATGCTTCTAAGCGAGTTAACGTTCTTAGTTTCTGTTCTTGTTCCGAGTTTCTCTTGGCCAATAGGTCGAAGTGAGACGTTTGCATCACAGCGAACGTTTCCTCTTTCCATACGAGCTTCAGATACATTAAGTGCTTTAGCAATTTCACGAATAAGGCGAACATAGGCAGCAGCTAGTTCGGGAGCTTCACTTCCTGCACCAATGATAGGTCTGGTTACAATTTCAACGAGTGGAACTCCAGCACGGTTGTAATCAACGAGAGAATACTCAGCACCCTGAATACGACCTGTAGCACCACCGATGTGAGTTAGCTTTCCTGCATCTTCTTCCATGTGTGCTCGTTCAATCTGAACGGTGAACTTATTGCCGGAAGGGACTTCAACTTCAAGAGCACCATCATAAGCAATAGGGTCTTTGAACTGTGAGGTTTGGTAGTTCTTAGCTAGATCTGGATAGAAGTAGTTCTTTCTTGAAAAACCACCATTAGCTTCAATCTTGCAGCCCAGAGCCAATCCAATAGAGATAGATGACTCGACAGCTTTCTTGTTCACTACTGGAAGAGAACCTGGTAGACCAATACACACGGGACATACGTTTGTGTTTGGTTCATCACCAAAATCATTACGACAACCACAGAACATCTTGGTTTTGGTGTTTAGTTCGATGTGAACTTCAAGACCAATCACAACTTCAAAAAGCTCTAGAGCTTTCTCGTAATCCATCAAATTTGCTTTAGCCATTATTTGACCTCCAAGTTCGGAGCAAAATCAATCATTCGCTTACCCCAAATGCCTTCAAGAATTCCTTCAAGTGCTGCACCAACTTCATAGAGCTTTGCATCCTGATAGTTAGGAGCTAGGAATTGAATACCAACCGGAAGGTTATCCTCGTCCGCTAGACCGATAGGCACGCTCATACCTGGAATACCGGCAAGGTTTGCTGGGATGGTTGCAATGTCGTTTAGATACATAGCCAACGGATCTGCAACCTTCTCACCGAATTTGAATGCAGTGGTTGGTGCTGTTGGTGAAATTAGGATGTCTGCTTTAGCGAAAGCATTATCGAAATCTCTTTGAATCAGAGTTCTGACCTTCTGAGCAGCCCCATAGAACTTATCGAACGATCCAGCAGAAAGCGCATAAGTTCCTAGAATGATTCTTCGCTTAACTTCAGGACCAAACCCTAGTTCGCGAGTTGCAGCCATAACCTTGTCGATGGTTGGGTTGCCTTCAGGGGTAACCCTCATACCAAAACGAACTGAATCAAACTTAGCCAGGTTAGATGATGCCTCTGCTGGAAGGATTAGGTAGTAAGCATCGATTGCGTAATCAAATGAAGGGCAATCAACTTCAACTATTTCACCACCAGCATCAGTGATGATTTTGATTGCTTCAGCAAATCTGTTCTGAACACCTTGCTGGAAGCCAGCACCAGAAAGTTGCTTGATTAGACCAAACTTCTTACCTTTTAGACTTCCACGCTTGGCTGCTGCAACCATTGAACCAAGTGATTGGGTTAGTGAAGTTGAGTCATGAGGGTCGTGACCTGCAATCACATCCTGCAGATAAGCAGCATCGAGAACGTTTCTTGCAACTGGACCAATCTGATCTAGTGATGATGCAAGAGCAATCAAACCGTATCTAGAAACAGCGCCATATGTTGGTTTGGTTCCAACAGTTCCAGTAACTGCTCCTGGGAAACGAATTGAACCACCAGTATCTGAGCCAATAGCCAAAGGTGATTGGAATGATGAGACAACAGAAGATGAACCACCACCAGATCCACCAGGAATACGGGTTAAATCCCAAGGGTTCTTACTAGGTCCAAATGCCGAGAACTCTGTTGATGAACCCATAGCGAATTCGTCAAGGTTAGTTTTACCCAGAATAGGCATCAGTTCATTACGTAGCTTTGTAACAACAGTTGCATCGTAAGGAGCAACCCAGCCTTCAAGAATCTTTGAACCAGCAGTGGTTGGTGCATCGGTTGTGGTTAGGTTATCTTTCACAGCAATCGGAAGTCCTGCAAGAGTTGGTAGTGACTCTCCTGCAGCTCTTCTTCGATCAACTTCTTTAGCGGTAGCTAAAGCAGTTTCAGGGCTTGTGAAAAGGAAGGAGTGAACAGCGTCGCCAACTTTGTTGATCTGGTCGATGTGAGCCTGGGTAACTTCAACTGAAGAAACCTCGCCCTTAGCCATAAGCTCAACTAGCTCAGCAGCTGTTTTTTTGATGAGTTCAGACATTTTTTCTACTCCTCATCCAAGATCGCTGAAACGCGGAATCTGCCCTGAGCCTGATCAGGAGCACCTGATAGGGCCTGTTCTTGGGTCAGCGAAGGCAAAACTACGTCCTCACGGAAGACATTAGTTAGCGGGATTGGGTGGCTTGTTGCCGGGGTGTCGGCATCAATGATGTTCGAGATTTTGGCTACCGAATCAACAATTACGGATAACTGTTCGGTGAAACGAATAACTTCATCCTCGGTGAGGTCAATTCTGGCCAAACCGGCTAGGTGACGCACCAAATCGGGGGTAATTTCAGACACTGGGTTCCTTATTGCTAGTTAAAACAAGTATATCGGGGCTGACAGTCTCTCGAATACTAGATAAACTTACATAGTTGCCTGGTGGAACAATTTCCCCAATAGAGGCATAGGTTTCAGGAGAACTCAATGGCTGAAGATTTGAACTTTGACGTCGTCATGCGCGGTTACGACCGCGAACAGGTCGATAAGACTATCGAAGAACTTCGTACCGAGGTTGAGCACCTTTCTGACTACAACGAGACTGCTGCTCGAGAAATCGCAACCCTGAAGGCTGAAGTTGAGAACCTTAAAGAGCAGGTTAAGCGTGGAGGCCCTAACGGCTACGCAGCTCTAGGTGCTCAATTCGAACAAACCCTTCGTCTTGCTGAAGAGCAGGCAAAGAAGATGATCTCAGATGCAGGTCAAGATGCGCTAAGAATTCGCGAAGAAGCAACCGGTGAAGCAGAACTTCTAAAGAGAACTGCTAAAGACAAGGCTGACCGCGTTGTTACTGAAGCCGAGATCCGCATGGAAGAGAAAGCTCTTGAAGCAGATCGTCGTCACGCAGAACTTCTAAACGGTGGCGCTGCCGCTTTAGCTGAAGCAAACGAAAAGATTCAAACTGCTAACCGCGAGGCTGCAGCAATTAAATCTGATGGTGAGAGATACGCTGCAGAGCTACGTGCCCAGGTTCACCGTGAGACTGAAGAAGCAAGAGCACTTGCAACTGAACTAAACCAGAGAACCGCTCAATCAAGAGTTGACCTTGAAGCTGAACTTCGTGCCAAGCGCGATGAAGCAGAGCAGGAAGCTCTAAGAATTTACCAGGCATCTGTTGCTCAGGCTCAGGCGCTCACCGAAGAAGCTAACCGTCAGCTTGCTGACTCTTCTGCTCGTGCGGCTGAGATCCTTGCTGAAGCAGAACGCGTTTCAAGAGATGCAAGAAACACTCGTTCAGAGATTCTTGAAGACTCACAGAAGCGTGCAACCGATTTGATCAACCAGTCTCGTCGTCGTGCTGAACTTCTTTCAAGAAAAGCTCAAGGCTATGCAGAAAACGCCATCAAGGATGCTCGCGAGCGTCTAAACAAGCTTTCTGAAGAGCGTGAAGAAGTTTCAGACTTCCTAGATTCGATGAGCAAGCTTATGTCTACCGAGAGCATGGTTTCGGTTGATGAAGCTGAAGTTGACAAAGACTAGTTACTTTAGTTTTTCAGCAAATTCTGCTTCAGAAATAACTGGAACATTTAAGCTCTCCGCTTTAGCAAGCTTTGATCCAGCATTGGCGCCAGCAACTACAAAAGCAGTGTTCTTAGAAACACTCGATGCCGCCTTACCCCCGTTAGAGATAATTAGTTCCTCAATTTGCTCTCTGGTGTAGTTTTCTAGAGTTCCAGTAACAACAATGCTCATACCGCTAAAGATTCCATCTCCCCCAGAAACAGATCCAGGACCGGCATGCCCTGGTATTTCAAGAAGGACACCTGAACTACGCCAAGATTCGATGAGATGCTTGTGCCAATCAACCTGAATCCAATCCAACAAAGACTTAGCAAGAATAGGTCCAACACCATCAACTTCTGAAAGTTCTCTTTCACTTGCAGCAAAGATTCGGTCGATTGAACCAAAGTGATTTGCAAGCGATCTTGCAGCAACTGGACCTACGTGTCTAATTGAAAGTCCAACAATAATGCGCCAGAGCGGTCTGGTCTTAGCATCTTCAAGGTTTTTGAGTAACTTGATTGCTACTTCTGCAGGAACTACTTCCCCACTCTTATCTTTCTTACTGAAGAACTCAACAATCTTTGGTTGACCAGCTTCATCAAGTTTCGGTAATCCGGTGTCCTGATCCAAAACATAAGCACGAACCGGAAGCAACTGTTCCATCTTGAGATTAAACAAATCAGCTTCATTTTTTAGTGGTGCTGCCTTTGAATCAACAGGTTGAGTTAACGCAACAGCTGCAACATAACCTAAAGCTTCGATATCTAAAACACCTCGTGAACCGATGTATGCAACACGCTCACGCAACTGAGCAGGACAGCTTGCGGAATTCTGGCAACGAAGATCAACATCGCCAACAGATGCAGGAGCTAATTTGGCTCCGCAATCTGGGCAAACCTTAGGCATCACGAAAGGCTTCTCTTTACCAGTTCTAAGTTCAACTACCGGACCTAGGATTTCTGGAATAACATCTCCAGCTTTACGGATTACGATGGTATCCCCTATGAGAACACCCTTAGCCTTAACTACATCTTGATTGTGTAGGGTTGCGAATTCGATAGTTGAGCCGGCTACCTTCACTGGTTCAACTACCGCATAAGGTGTTGCCCTACCGGTTCTTCCAACCGAAACCCTAATATCTATTAGCTTGGTGTTTACCTGCTCAGGAGGGTATTTATAGGCGATGGCCCAACGTGGTGCTCTAGCCGTAAAACCAAGCTTTCTCTGCTCCTCAAGCGAATCAACCTTGATTACAACTCCGTCAATTTCATGTTCCAGATCATGTCTATGAATCTGGAAGTTCTCGATGTATTTATATACCGCGTCAATTGAATCAAAGGTCTCAAACCGGGTTGAGGTAGGTAATCCCCAAGATTTCAACAAACCGTAAAGTTCACTCTGGTATTTGAAAGGTGCATTAGACCAAGCACCAACACCGTGTACCAACATCTTCAAAGGCCTAGTTGCCGTTACCTTTGGATCCTTTTGTCTAAGTGAACCAGAAGCTGAGTTTCTAGGGTTAGCAAAAGGTGCTTTACCCTGGGCAACAAGACCAGCGTTTAGTTCATTAAAGTCTGCAACGGCGAAGAAGATTTCTCCCCTGATTTCAATCACATCAGGATGGTTCTTACCTACTAATACAGCGGGAATCTGCTTGATGGTCTTTACGTTGTTGGTAACATCCTCACCAACCACGCCATCGCCACGAGTGGCAGCTGAAACTAGCTTTCCCTTTTCGTATCTGAGGTTGATAGCTAAGCCATCAATCTTTAGTTCACACAAAAACTTCTGTTCGCCAACCCGAGTGGCCCAAGCTCTAAGGTCTTCTTCGCTGAATGCATTATCCAAAGACCACATGCGCTCTAAGTGTTCAACTGGAGCGAAAGCTTCGTTCACATTGCCACCAACGCTCTGGGTTGGTGAATCACCTGTAATAAGTTCAGGGTGTTTAGCTTCTATTAGTTCAAGCTCTTTCATTAGAGCGTCATACTCGGCATCACTAATCAGGATGGAGTTCTCTTGGTAGTAGGCGCGTCTGTGTCGATTGATTTCATCGACTAGAAAAGCTATGCGTTCTTGAGGTTTAGACACCCTTATAGCCTAAACAGCACCATTGACAGAGCCAGATATGCTCGCCGAGGCGCTTGAGAAATCATCAACAGCAGACACTGTTGAATCAATAGTGGTCTGTGCCAGAACTCTTGAACCAAGATAAATAACTGCTGTTTGCCCTGGAGCAACTCCCAGGATCGGCTCCTCTAACTTGATTACCATCTGGTCTTCGGTTACCGATACCTGACAAGGAACCTGCTCGCCGTGGGCTCTAACCTGAACCAGTGCATCGAAGAACTCTTGCGCGTTAGCTTTAGGTTTACCGCACCAGGTGTATTTAGAGCCAATCAGCTCTTTCACAGCTAATGCTTTAGCGGGACCGACAACAACCTTGTTTGATTTCACATCAACAGCCAAAACATAACGAGGTTTACCATCAACAGCAGGCTTCCCAATCGAAAGACCTTTTCTTTGACCAACAGTGAAACCATGTGCTCCAGCATGTTGACCTAAAACATTGCCTTCCATGTCAACAATCTCACCAGCTGTTGAACCAAGACGATCAGCTAACCAGTCTTGAGTATCACCTTCAGGAATAAAGCAGATGTCATAAGAATCAGGTTTAGCAGCTACCGATAGTCCTCTAGCAGCTGCTTCCGCTCGAATGTCATCCTTGGAAGCTGATGCACCAATAGGAAACATTGCGTGCTTTAGTTGCTCTGCTGTTAGAACCCCAAGAACATAGCTCTGGTCCTTAGCAACTGCAAGTGATCGGTGCAACTCCAGATTACCCTCGTCATCGGTCAGGATGCTTGCATAGTGCCCAGTACAGATGGCATCAAATCCTAGAGCTAAACCTTTTTCTAGAAGAGCAGCGAACTTGATTCGTTCATTACATCTCATGCAGGGGTTGGGTGTTCGACCTGACTCATATTCCGAAATGAAATCATCAACAACATCCAGTTTGAATCGTTCGCTGAAATCCCAAACGTAATAAGGGATACCAATCACGTTTGCCGCTCTTTGAGCATCCATGCTGTCTTCGATGGTGCAACAACCCCTAGAACCAGTTCTAAGCGTTCCTGGCATCCGAGATAGCGCTAGGTGAACACCAACCACCTCGTGACCCGCCTCAACTGCTCTTGCAGCTGCAACAGCACTATCAACACCACCACTCATCGCGGCTAAAACTTTCATTTACTATCCCCCGTTTGAGGTATTCCGGCTTTTAGTGCACCTTCAACAGCTTTAGGTAGTGCACTGATGAAAGCCGTGATGTCTTCTTCAGAACTATCCGTTCCAAGTGTCACACGTAAACAGCCATAAGCTTCGGCAGCGCTTCTACCCATAGCCACTAGAACATGTGAAGGACCGTTTACTCCTGCTTGACAAGCAGATCCAGTAGAAACTTCAATGCCCTGCTGATCCAATAGGAACAATAAGGAATCTCCTGAACAACCCTCAAAGACAAAGTGAGCGTTGTGAGGCATCCGAGGAGCTTTTTGACCGGTGAGTTTTGCAACAGCTGTCACTTTGCTTACTTCCTCAACTAGTTTGTCTCTTAGCTCTTGAAGCCTTTGAGTCTCTGCTTTTAGTTCGGCAATGGTGTTTGTCGCAGCGAGGGCAAAGGCTTTAGCACCAGGAGCATTCATGGTTCCTGATCGCATCCCTCGCTCTTGACCGCCACCGTGAACTAATGAAACTAGTTTTGTTGCTCTAGAAACAATCAGAGCACCAACCCCGATTGGGCCACCAACTTTGTGAGCTGAAATGCTCATGGCAGCTAAACCAGAATCTTTGAAGCTGGTTTCAATGTGACCAAAAGCAGCTATGGCATCACTATGAACTGGAATTGAATACTTATCAGCAAGCTCGGTGACTTTCTTGATGTCTGTAATAACGCCGGTTTCGTTATTAGCCCACATAAGGCTAATTAGTGCAACTTCACTACCTTTTGAACTTAGAAAGACTTCGAGCCAATTCAGATCAACATTGCCGTCATAGTCAACGGGAACCCAGACGATGTCCGCAGCATCATGTTTTTCTAACCATTCAATAGGGTCAATAACAGCATGGTGTTCTGTTCCCGCCGAAATGATGATCTTCTTGGCAGGATCTAAAGTTCTTTGCTGCCAAAACAAACCTTTGATTGCAAGGTTATTGCTCTCAGTGCCACCAGATGTGAAGATAACTTCATTTCTATTGCAATCAACACTTTTAGCTAATTCTTCGCGTGCTTCTTCGAGTGCTCGTCTAACTAATTGACCGGCAGTGTGAACCGATGAGGGATTACCTAGAGTCTTTAAGTATTCAACGTAACAATCTAAGACCTCAGGTCTTAGAGGACTTGTTGCTGCGTAATCAAGATAAACGCTCATGGCTAGAACATTCTCACAGCTAATGCTTTACGAGCATCAATAACGCTTGGATGTGCTTTACCAACAACATTAAATAGTTCCAACAAAGCGGTGGTTAGTGCTTTTTTCTGATCTGGATTAGCAATGTCAAAGCATGCTAACAACATAGCGAAAGCAGATTCTGCATCGCCAGTTGCCATAATGAAATCTGCTTTGGTTATAGCTTGTTCAGGGGTTTCTGGAACAATCGCCAACTGCTTTTCAAAGTCTTGGTTATAGGTTCTTTGGACCAATTTGGTTTGAGCTAGACGTTCAATAAGCGCATCGTTGTTGGGCTTCTCTTTGAGTTCTTTCTCATAGATAGCAACAGCCTTATCAAAATCCCCAACTTCCATAGCATCGAAGGCTTCTTGTTCAGCGGGGCTCAGTGCAACTACTGGTTCAACTTCTGGATCTCCAACAGTTAGCTGACCATTTAGTCCCTGCTTCGCAGCTAGTTCAAGTAATCGATTGAGGAAAGTAACCAGGTCTGCTTCGTTCTGATCACCTTGGAATAGCGGTCTTGGTTCACCGGTGAGCAGTAGAACAACTGCAGCAGGGGTTGAGATGTTGAACGCTTTGGCTAACTCAGGTTGAGTTTCAGTGTTGACCTTAGCTAGGAACAGTTTCCCGTTAGCTTCGAGAACAAGTTTTTCTAACTTGGAGGTTAGTGAAATAGATTCAGGTTGATTATTTTCATAAAAGGAAATCAAAACAGGAACAACGTTGCTTAGTTCAACAACAGCTCTAAAGGTTGCTTGCTCAAGTTCAACTACTAGGGCCGGAACAGTTACCTGCTCAGGTTCTTTGATTTGTTTTTGAACTAGACCTGAGAAATCTACGGCACCTTGGAAAGCTGGATTACTCAATTCAATGCCTTTACGCTAAGTAGTCCTTGAGTTGCACCAATCAAACGCATCTTCTCGGTAGTTCCTGCTGGAACATAGAAGAGCAACATGTTTTCATAGATGACCTTGATACCTGTGGAACTTCCAGGAGCTCCGAGTAAAAGTTTTTGATCTAGCTGGGTGACAGAGACAGCAGAGGTTCTAACAGTTGGTTTGATTATTGAAATATCGTTCATAGACATCGCAACTAAACCACCAGCGCCTAAAGTCAACATACCGATGATGTTTGGATTACCAAGAGTGTGCTGGAACTTGACTGCAACTTTAGCCTTCTTCAGAGTTTCCTTCTGGTCTGCTTGAGACTGTGAGATGGCTGCGTAATACTGGTCAGCAGTTAGGTCAAACTCTGGAGCATATTTACTCAAATCACCTTTGTTTAGAACATCACCGTATTTGAATGGGATTGATTTAACTGGGCTAACCAAATAGTCATTGTTTGGATCTACGCTTAGAGCTCCAACATTCTCAGCTGCAACGCTTGGGAATTCGGTAGGCATCAAATCAACCACGTACCAAAGCTTGTAGTTCTCTCTTGGAGTTGCCTGCTGCATAACTAGCATCTGTGGAGCTTTGGTTGATGAAGCAGATTTGGTGACCACCATAAGAGTTCTCGGTTGCCAACCCAGGTTGATATCTGGTAACTGCATTGGCAAAGCAACGGTAATTGGGTTAGAGATAATTCCAGTTAGTCGAGGAATCTTCTTACTCTTCACCTGCAATAAATACTGAACTTTACGAACTTCAAGCGCAGGTCCATCAGCTCTAGTTAGTAGTAGTGATGAATCTCTGGTGTTATCTGCTTCTTTTACTGTTCCTGCAACATCTCTAACAATTCTCTGTAGCTGAGGGTCAGTTAGAACCACGTTGACCTGTTCAAACTTTGATTTAGGTGAAGCAGTATCAGTTGGTGTTGTTGAAGAACACCCAGCCAGAAGTGAAAGAGTGATAAGACCAACCGGCGCAACCATCATTCGTCTGGCGTTACGGCCAATACTTCTTCTTCCACGTCTTGGAATGTCCATACGATTTTGTTTACGAAGTCTTGGACCTTTAGGTGCCTTAGGAATCTTTCGTTTAGGTCCTCTAAGTTTTCTAATGTGCCTAAAAGCTAGATAGTTGGCAATCAAAGCAACAATAAGAAGCCCTAATCCAGTGAAGATAAAAACCAACGGCCAGTTGATGATTCCGGTTTGATTCCAGATCACAGTGACTTCTGATGGGCCACGATGCAAACCATCGCTAGCTAGAAGAACCCCGGTGTCATCAAACATCGAAACTTTAGTTTGAAGTTCATTTCTAACCTTGACTGAGCTTCGCCAAAGGTCACTACCTTCAGGGTTAGTGTCTTCTCCCCCGGCATTAATGACAGTCACATCAGGATGCTTTTGGTTTGGAGTGACGTTTAGACGAACAAAGTTCGAAGTTCCAATCCAATCCTGGATATCGCGTTCTCTGGCATCTGCGTAGAAAACCTGTTTGGTTCCAGAGGCCTTAACTGTAATTTCACCGTCATAGGCGGTCAGAGTGGAATGTGGGATCACCTGGTATGAATAAGCAGATTCGACCTTGAAAGCGACCTTGTGGCTGGAATTAGCGTCAAACGGACCCTTCAGGATGAACCCAACCGCGATACTTAAGGCAGATAGCACCAGGAGCACAGTTGCAACAACAAACCGCATGAGGCTCCTTTCGGGCTAAACTTGAGGGGTATAAAGACTTTACGTCTATCCTACCGAAAGCCCCAGGAGAGCCATTTTGGCAGCCGAAGAGACCGAATTCCCAGTAGTTATGCGGGGTTACGACCGCCCTGCTGTTGATGACGCTATCCGGGATTTCCGCAAAGAACTCATCAACCTGACCACCCTAAACACCCAGTTGGTGGCTGAACTCCGTGATGCTCAAAACAGGCTCTTAGAGCTTGAAAAAGAGGTTTCTGAGCACGATAGCCCAACCTATGCAGGTGTTGGTGCTAAAGCCGCCCAAATTCTTAGCACTGCTGAAGAACTAGCCCTATCCCTAGTCAAAGATGCCGAATCTGAACGTGCAGCCATCATTGAAACTGTCTCTAAAGACGTTGAGCAACTAAAAGCCGACGGCCAGGAATACCACGATCAACTTGTAGCAGAAGCCCAAAAGCGTGCTGACCGTATTATCAACGCGGCTAAAAGCGACTATGACGAGACTATGGCTAAAGCTAATGCTGAAGCTAAGGCCATCGTTGATGAAGCTCAAAGACAGGCTGGAAGCCTTAGAGGCTCTGTTGCAACTGAGGTTGCCAAGATGCGAGCATCTACTAAACGTGAGATTGAAGTTAAGAACTCTGAAGCAGATAGAGCTATCGCTGAAAGAAAACTTATTGCAGAACGTCAGCTAACCGGCAAGCTTGAACAAGAACTTACCGATGCCCTAATTAGCGAGCAGGCAAGAATCGATCTGAATCTTGAACTAACAGCTAGAAGAGCTGAAGCAGAAGCGGAATACCAGAGAAAGTATCAGGAAGCGGTTGCTCAGACCCAAAAGTATTTGGATGATGCTAACGCTCAACTTTCAACGGCTCTGATTCGTCTATCAACAGCCAAGCTTGAAGCAGATGCTATCGAAACAGGTGCTAAATCAGAAAACAAGATGATTATTGAAGAGGCACGCAAGCGTGCCGATGAGATTATCGCTAACGCTGAAATTGAAGCCAGATCTATTCTGTCTTCAACCCAAACTAAGGTTGCTGCCCGCTTACACTCACTTGAGGCAGAAGAACGCAAAATCAAACACGAGAAGTCAAGCATTCTGGTTTATCTGGAGAACCTAACTCAGGTTATAGATCAAATCAAAAAAGACGTCGACTAAGGAATAGTTAGCCATGCCTAATTCAACCCATGTGAAAATCAATCACCCCTACCAGGTTGGATTACTTCTTGGGCTTGGAGTGCTAACTGCTATTGCTCTAGGTAATGCGGTTATCTCTATTGCCAGCATCATCACTTCAATCTTCACAGCATTGTTTATTACTTTAGGTCTTGAGCCTCTAGTTCAAACGATTCAAAAGAAAGTCAAGAAACGAGGCTATGCAATTAGCATCGTCGTTCTTGGATTACTCGGTGTTCTGACCACAGTTATCTTCTTGATTGTTCCACCACTGATTTCTCAGACCGGCTCTTTTGTTACCCACCTTCCAGAACTACTTAAGGAATTCCTTCAGTTACCTTGGATTAACTCTTTGGATAATCGTTTTGGTGGAGCCATCAGCACTGCAGTAAACACCTCCGGTGCTTACTTGGTTGATAGTAAGAACTGGCCCAACTTACTTGGCGGTGTTGTTCAAGTAGGAATCACACTTTTCAATGGCGCAATTGCTGCTCTAACTGTTTGTATTTTGACACTGTATTTCATGAGTTCACTTCACTCAATCAAGTCAGTCATGATCAACCTGGTTGCTAAAACTCAGCGCAAAAAAGTAACCCTAATCGTGGATCAGGTGATTGCCTCGGTTGGTAAATACGTTATGGGTCAGGTAGTTATTGCATCTATCAACGCATCTATCGTGTTTATTGTCCTTTTGATAGCTGGAGTGAAGTTCGCGGTGGTCTTGGCTTTTATTGACTTCCTTTTTGTTTTAGTTCCAATGATTGGTTCAATTTCAGGTGCTTCAATAGTGATCTTGGTCACAGCCGCTACAACTAGCCCGCAGACTACCCTGATTGTTGCTATCTCAATCCTGCTTTATATGCAGATTGAGGCTTACGTTATTGCACCGAGAATCATGAAGCGAGCAGTGAATGTTCCAGCCGCTCTAGTTGTTGTTTCTGCTCTAACCGGTGGTTCACTTTTAGGTATCTTAGGTTCACTTCTAGCCATACCTATGGCGGCAACACTGCTGCTGATTATTCGTGAAGTTTGGGTTCCTCACCAGAATAAGAAATAAATTCTGGTAGCGGATATGCACCTGGGTTAACAACTTTCACAATCTCATTTAGAACTCTTCTGGTCGCAGTTTCACCTACCCATAGATGTTTAGCATCATCAACATTGATAAGTTCAATCTTTGAAACACAAGCAAATCTGCCGGCTGCTTCTTCCGGCTTTAGATAATCATCATGCTCTGGGATAAGGGCAACTAGCTTCTGATCTGTCTCATTCCAACGCATGAGTTCTGCTTCTGATGTTCTATGAAGCGGTGGTGAAAGCAAAATGGCACCTAGAACAGCTTGGTCAGGCCCATACTTGAGGGCCAACTCTGTTCCAAAGGACCAACCAACTAACCAAAGGTTTGGTAGTTGCTCTTTGATTGCATATTCAACAGCCGCTTTGACATCTAGTCGCTCTAGCTGACCACCATCAAACTCACCTTCACTTTTACCATGAGGAGATTCTGTTCCACGGGTATTGAATCTTAGAACTGCGAGGTCTGCCAAAGCTGGAAGACGATTAGAAGCTTTGCGATAGATATGTGAATCCATGAAACCACCAGCAGTTGGTAGAGGATGCAGCATAATCAGTGTTGCAACCGGGTCTTTATCTAATGGCAGCGCTAGTTCAGCCACAAGCTTGAGGTTATCTTCCGTTACCAGAGTGACTGGTTTTCTAATTGCAGGAAGCTCAATGCTCGAGCGAATCTCAATCTGATTCAAAATAGTCTTCCCTGAAATTTCTGCCAACAAATGTTATGGAAGTGTCTTCTCTTCCCCGGTCCTTCAGCGCTCTCCCAAGCAACCACGTGAGAAATCCCTGGTCCAAAACTTAGATTACAAAAAGGGCAGATCCACCGCTTGGTTTCTTCAGCTGTTTTACCAGAGGTGGTTTGAACACTGAACTCAACCCCATTCTTGAAGACAGTCTTTTTGATGCCATCACGAAGCCGGGCAATATCCATCGGCTCATCGTCATCATCATCGCCTTTACGAAAACCTTTAGGTCGGTTGTTTCTAGGCATTAGTACCAATTCATTTTGTTCGAGTGCGCCATCGCACCGCAAGGAGATGCGTAACGATGCTTGATGTAGTTGATACCCCAACGAACCTGAGTCTCTGGGTTTGTCTGCCAGTCAGCACCAAACTCAGCCATCTTTGCTCCAGGCAGTGCCTGAGGAATACCGTAGGAACCACTACTCGAGTTATAGGCATTCCAACGCCAGTTTGATTCTCTTGTCCAAAGGGCTACCAAACATGAATACTGATCTCTACCCCAACCATTTGAGATCACCAGGGCAAAAGCAAAGTCTTTGATTGTTCCAGTCTCAGGCGGTGCAGCATTAGCAACATAAATAGCCGCCGCTTCATCACCGGTAACAATCTTCCAGCCACCTCGATCAAAGCTGATGGTCTGGGTGGTGGCGTAACCGTAGGTCTGCGACTCAGAACCAACGTTGTAATCAAACTCAAATGCGTTAGCCATTGCGCCACCATAAGGATCAACAATCGTGACCAATGTGTATGCACCAACAAATGAAATGGCAACGAGATTTATGAAAAGTTTGGTGATTTTCTTACCCAGTTGGACTTGCTTTAGGCGATCACCGAAGATTCTGGCGGCTAGGCGTTTGCGAAGGGATGGCTTTACCAGCTCGTATCTACCCATGTTTCACCGCCTATTTGCAACAAAACATAAGTTTACCCGAAGGGTCCGGATTTAGCCCTGTGGCAGTAGTTGGTTAGGACAGCCCTGTAAAACACGGGCCATGGCGTCATGTTCTGCCTGGGTAACCCACAAATGATACTTGTATTTGACTGCTATTTGCCTTGACACATAAGCACATCTGAAGCTCTTATTTGGTGGCAACCAGCTAGCAGCATCACTATCGCTTTTACTCTCATTGGTTGGACCATCAACAGCCAAAAGGTTCAACGGATCGTTATAGAAGTTATAGCGCGTTTGACTCGGCAACTGCTGAGCTCCTTTTTGCCAGGCATCGCTAACTGGAACAATATGGTCAATCTGAACTGCGTTAGAGGTCTTCACTCCCCTAACAAAGTTGATAACGGTATTCGTATATGGATCTCTTAGGGTTCCGGTTGAAACAGTGCACTTGGGTGAAGATCGCCAAGTGATGTTGGTGAGATCTCTCTGAAGAATGTAATTTCTCGTGTCACATGAGCCAATGTTGCCCCAACCATCACTGAAAAGTGATCTTGAATAACCCGTTTTAGGAGCCCGACCTTTGATAGCTAGTTTGGCAAGAATGGTGGTTACTTTAGGTTGGGCAGCCTGAGCTAAATCTGAAGCAGGAAATAGAACAGCAAGAACTAGAAGGCTAGTTGATGCCTTTTTGAAGAATCTCTTGCCTTTGGATGAGCTCAACGGTTTTATCGATGAAGGCATCGACCTGGTGTTCTGCATAACCGCCCCTTTGCGACTTGAAAACTGAAAGTCGAACCTCTTTGACACTCAGTGTTTCAACTCTATCTAAATGTGTTGCAATACGAGAACAAAGGGCTTCAACCTGCTTGACGTTATAGCCACGGTTAGGCCACTTCCTTCTAGCAAACTTCTTACCCTTAGTCCTTGAAACTCTTGAAGCAATAAGTTCAGCAAGTTCATTCAATAAATCTTCAAAAACTAAAGCACCGAGATTCAGTCTTAGTTTTCTAAGTTCACGTTCAGCAAAGACATCTTCAAGCTTTTCAGTTGCTGAATCAACGGCAGAAATTGAATAACCGTCCTTCACAAGGTCAAAGCGCATAGATCTGATAGTTGCAACATCCATGCCTGAATGATCTGGGTTCTGGTACTGGTCTTTAGCTAGAGCAATAAACCGGTCAACCTGCTCTGGGTTGTAACCGAGCTTACGTTTGGGTGCACGAACGAAAGTATTACTCATGATTACATAAACCTAACAACGAAGACCATGAGAACATAACCGGTCAAACAAGCAGGGAGCATAGAGTCAAGTCTGTCCATCACACCACCGTGACCTGGAATCAGACTGGACATGTCCTTCACACCAAGATCACGCTTAATCAAAGACTCTGCAAAATCTCCTAGAACAGCAGACAGCAGAATAACAAAACAAACCACAAAGCCGAAGTACCAAGGAAGCTGTAACAGCCAAACAGTTTGAACAATACTGCTGGCTAATCCAAACACTACAGAAAAAGCGAAACCTTCCCAGCTCTTTTTCGGGCTCACCTTAGGCAGCATTGGATGCTTACCTAACTTACGTCCAAAAAGATATGCTGAGGTGTCGATAAGAATCACGGTTGTCACAATGGTGATAACCCAGTATTTACCATCAACAAAACCATTGTGGGCAGGCTCTCTAAACAACAGAGCCGCAAAGCTCATGGTCAGCGGTAAATAGATAACCACGAAAGCTGAAGCAGAGAAATCTCTAATCATTTCAGCAAAAGAACGCTCTAATGATGCTCTCTGAACTAAAAGTTCAGCCCCACGCCATAGCATCAGTGCCGCAATGATTGCAAGAACACCTAGCCACTGGGCTCTCTCGCCACCCCAATAAGTTAGTGGCATAACCAAGAATGATCCAACCGTTACAGGGATTCTTGGAACGTGCCAGTCCTTTTGACGCAAGGCGGTTGATAACTCCCACGCTCCAGCAGCAACAGCCAGAGCAATCAGGAAGATGAAAAGTTCTTTAACAACAAGAACTGAAGCTAGAAAAGCGAAGGCAAGAATCAACCCATAGATAACTGATTGGGAAAGTGAACGACCCTTGGCTTCTGTATTACTCAAACTAAACCTCTAGAAGTTCTGCTTCTTTACGTTTTAGAGCCTCGTCGATGTTATCTACGTGAGTTTTAGTAACAGCTTCAAGTTCTTTTTCAGCTCTAGCAAGATCATCATCACCTGCAAGGCCATCTTTCTTTAGAGCATCAAGCTCATCTTTAGCCTTACGACGAATGTTTCTAACTGAAACTCTGTGATCTTCAGCCTTATTCTTAACAATCTTTACATAGTCTTTACGACGCTCTTCAGTTAGCTCTGGAAGTGAAACACGAATCAAGTTTCCGTCGTTAGTTGGGTTAGCACCAAGGTTAGGCATGTCTCTGATCGCCTTCTCTATAGCTTGGAGAGCACCCTTGTCATAAGGTGTGACAACAATAGTTCTAGCCTCAGGATTAGCAATAGAACCAAGAGCAGAAAGAGCGGTTGGTGTTCCATAGTAATCAATCATCAGTCTCTGGAACATAGCTGGGTTAGCTCGGCCAGATCTAATAGTTGAAAAATCTTCTTTAGCTGACTCAACGGCCTTAGCCATCTTGTCCGCTGCTGTTGTAAGAATGTCGTTAATCATGATGCTCCTTTTATTAAGGTTATGCGCTAACCCTAGTTCCAATCTTCTTACCCAATAACGCCTTAGTGATATTGCCCTCAGGCTGCATACCAAAGACCACCATAGGAATGTTGTTATCCATGCAAAGGCTAAAAGCAGTTGAATCAACAACCTTCAGCTTCTTTACTAGAGCTTCCTGATAGGTCAAAGTCTCAAGACGCTTAGCTTTAGGATCCTTCTTAGGATCTGCTGAATAAACTGCATCAACACCGTTTTTAGCAACAAGAACTTCTTGAGCGTGAATCTCTAGAGCTCGTTGAGCTGCCACTGTATCGGTAGAGAAATATGGAAGTCCAGCACCAGCACCGAAGATAACAACTCTTCCTTTTTGCATGTGACGAATAGCACGTAGAGGAATATAAGGTTCAGTAACCTGAGCCATCGAGATAGCTGACTGAACTCGTGTCTCACAACCAGCCTGCTCCAGGAAGTCCTGCAAAGCTAAGGCATTCATAACAGTTCCCAACATACCCATGTAGTCGGCACGAGCTCGGTCCATACCTCGTTGAGATAGTTCCGCTCCCCTAAAGAAGTTTCCACCACCAACCACAATCGCTATTTCAACCTTCTTAGCAGCTTCAGCGATCTCCTGAGCAATACCTGAAACGATGTCTGGATTAACACCAAGAGTTCCACCACCAAAAGCCTCACCTGAGAGCTTTAGAAGAACACGACGTGGAGTTGATGGCATGGTATTTCCTCTTTCATAAACCTGCTACTAGTTTAGGCTGACCAAAGGAAAAGGCTCGGTCCAAAAGACCGAGCCCATTCACTTTTTAAAACTAAATTATGCTCCTACGCGGAAACGCACGAAAGCAGAAACGGTTAGCCCGTGCTGCTCCAGAACCTTACCGACAGAAATCTTGTTGTCCTTAGCGAAGTCCTGCTCTAGTAGGCAGTTCTCCTTGAAGAATCCCTTAACGCGACCTTCAACGATCTTCTCCAAAGCAGCCTCAGGCTTACCTTCGTTACGAGCTGTTTCACCGGCAATGCGACGCTCAGTCTCAACGATGTCAGCTGGAACATCAGCTGAAGTTAGGTAGGTTGGGCTAAACGCTGCAATGTGAACTGCAACATCGTGAGCTGTCTCAACATCGCTACCTGAGAAAGCAACCAAAACACCAACCTGTGGTGGAAGGTCCTTTGAGGTGCGGTGTAGGTAAGCATCAATGTTTGCATCTTCAACAACAGCGATTCGGCGAAGTTCAACCTTCTCACCCATGATTGCTGCTTCATCAGTGATTGCATCTGCAACAGTCTTACCTGCAACAGGCGCAGCTAGCGCTGAGTCCACATCGGTAGCACCGGCAGCCACAATTGCATCAGCAATTAGGTCACCAAGAGTAACAAACTTATCTGCCTTAGCAACGAAGTCGGTCTCACAAGCAAGTTCCATTAGGTAACCCTTGCCACCTGCTACGCGAGCGATAACGATACCGTTTGAAGTGGTACGACCTTCACGCTTGGTAACACCCTTAAGACCTTTAAGTCTTAGAACTTCCATAGCCTTATCTAGATCGCCATTAGCCTCATCTAGAGCAGACTTGCAGTCCATCATTCCAGCGCCTGAGCGCTCACGAAGAGTCTTAACATCTCCTGCAGTGTAGTTAGCCATAATTACTCAGCATCCTTTGCGGTTTCGGTTGCAACTTCTGCAACAACTTCTTCAACAACTGGAGCAACTTCAGCCTTAGCTGCAGCGCTTTCTAGAAGTTCCTTCTCCCAGTCAGCTAGAGGCTGAACAGCCTCAGGCTTAGAGTGCTTCTGCTTTAGACCTTCAGCAACTGCATCTGCGATAACGCGAGTTAGCAAGTGAACTGAACGAATAGCGTCATCGTTACCTGGAATACCAATGGTGACCTCATCTGGATCACAGTTGGTGTCTAGGATACCGATAACAGGAATACCAAGCTTCTTAGCCTCAGTAATAGCTAGGTGTTCTTTAATTGTGTCAACAACCCAGATAGCTGAAGGAGTCTTAGTTACGTTACGAACACCACCAAGAGTCTTCTCAAGCTTGATCTTCTCACGAGAAAGAATCAAAAGTTCCTTCTTGGTGTATCCGCTCTTCTTGGTGTCCTTGAAGTCCATGACTTCTAGTTCCTTTAGACGAGCAAGACGCTTTGAAACGGTCTGGAAGTTAGTCAACAGACCACCCAACCAACGCTCGTTGATGTATGGCATACCAACACGCTGAGCTTCGGTAGCAATAGCTTCCTGTGCCTGCTTCTTGGTTCCAACAAACAAAATTGTTCCACCGTTAGCAACAAGGTCCTTAGTGAACTCATATGCTTTGTCGATGTGTGCAAGTGACTTCTGTAAGTCAATGATGTAAATACCTGAACGGTCGGTCAGGATGTATCTCTTCATCTTTGGGTTCCAGCGACGTGTCTGGTGACCAAAGTGAACGCCGCTGTCTAGCATCTGGCGCACTGTTACTACTGCCATGGCAGTATCTCCTTTTGATGCATAAAGCATCGATCAGTTAAAAGTCATGAACGGTTGTCCATAACACCTGGTGCCGCACTTCAATCCACCCCGAAGGGACCGATCAATTGATGTGTTATTCGACACGCGAAGTCGGTGAGCACGCAGAAAATCAATCAAAATGAAGGGATTTCTGCGAATCTTTCCGCTGGGATAACTATAACACGAAGCATTTCGACATAAAACCAAGCCAATTGGTGCTTGAGAGCCGGATTTGGGGCTTTATTTGAGCTATGTTGAGTCCATGAAAGCATTCGTTTGGTCCCTAGGGATCAAAATACTGCTTGTGGCGTTCACCTGCGTGACGATTTACCAATTAGGGCTATCAAGTGAAGGAAAAGCCGATTTTGGGGTTCCGATATTGTTAATGTGGTACAACCATTTAGCGAGTTTAGTCCCAGTGTTTTCCTACGGAGATGTAACATCAAACGTCATTTATGCGCTTTCGAATGGGTTCTTCCTTATCGGGTCTCTATTATCCCTTTATATAATTCATCTGCACATTGGGATTGGTGGACTTAGAAAGCCAGGTTGGAGATCCATATTCGTAGTTTCACTTATCGCTGTCTTCTGCACGTCTACGATTTGCCACTACGTAGGAGTTTTCATAGGTCAAGAACGAACTTTCGCTGAAAATGGCCTGCTATTTGCCACGTACAGTAGCGCCAGGGCATTCAACTCTTATGACAACATTATTTGTATAGCTATCTTGCTTCAGATCATTCAAGCTTTTTCTTACAGCGCTTTCAAAAAAAATCAAAAGATTTCGACTATGGAACTAGATGTAAATCTCTCTTAGCGTTTGGGCGCTAGACACCAAAGATATTTTCTAATTTTTACGCAGAGCTGGTTGATGTTTTTCCACAATGCAGGATGACTCTGTGTTCTCAACTTGCAAGGAAGCTCAAAACAATAGGCAAACCTTTAGAACAATACTTGGCTTGTGATACAACAGCTAACTGTAGCGTTCCTCATTTTAAGCCAATTGCCGGCACCACTACCCCAGACCTTTGAATCACCACTTACTGGACTTACAGTCGTAAACCATTACATGGCCCCTTTGACTGAATATTCTACGGGGCACAGAGGTATAGATATCAAAGGCAATCTAAATGCATTAGTAGCCGCCCCCACAGATGCAATATTAATTTACAGCGGCAAAGTCGGCTACCGGAACCTGATTAACTTGGCATTTCAGGACAAGAAACTCACCATAGAGCCGGTTTGCTCCAATCTTCAAGAAGGAACAACAGTTTCCAAAGGTGAAGTCATTGGCACTCTTTGTGAAGCGGATCCCGAATACTCCTGGCATTGCCCATACTGTCTGCATCTTGGAATCAGAAACCAAAATGGCTATCTATCTCCTGAACTCTTTCTAGGAGGCCTTCCACCATCTAGATTGGTTCCCTAAGCCCTAGGGTGAGCGTTCTTATAGCCTTCCCGTAATCTTTCAACAGAAACATGCGTATAAATCTGAGTAGTACCAAGACTTGCGTGGCCCAAAAGTTCTTGAACAGCACGAAGATCAGCTCCGCCATCCAGTAAATGCGTGGCAGCAGAATGACGCAAGGTATGAGGACCTGCAACTCCGGTAGGTGTATCAACCAGAAGTCCAGCTACCAATTGATAAACAGCCCTCACCCCAAGCCTTTTACCTTTGTTATTCAAAAGCAGTGCCTGCTCACCTGAAACAGGTTCAAGTGTTCCCCTCACTAGAAGCCATTCGTCTAAAGCATCTCTGGCTGGCAACCCAAAAGGAACTACACGTTCTTTAGATCCTTTACCCAGAACCCTAATTACATTTCTACCTAGGTCAACATCTAAAACATTCAAACCACAAAGTTCGCTAACACGACAGCCAGTCGCGTAAAGCATTTCAAAAACTAAACGATTTCTAATCGCTCCTGCATCACCGGTTGAAGCCAAGTTCTTTAGAGTTTCAAAAATTTCATTCAATGAATCTTTAGCAACAACTTTAGGCAGATGCCTTCCAGCTTTAGCTGATTTCAGTCTTTGACCTGGATCTGCTGAAATCAACCCTTCGGATAAACACCAAGCAGTGAAAGACCTAATAGCCGCACTCTTTCTTGCCAGAGTGCTATTTGCTGCTTCTCTTTGACTAACTTCCCAAAGCCACTGTCTCAAAATACTGAGATCAACATCTTTGATGTCTTTAATGCTCTGGGATTCAAGAAACTTTGTTAGATCTAAAACATCGGTGAGATAACTCTTAACCGTGTTCTTGGAGTATCCACGTTGGGCAGACAAACTGTCTGCAAAACGTTCAGCTAATTGATTGAACTCCATACCAAAAGCGTAATCACACTTTCTTAAAGCCTTGGGAGGTTTGAATCACTAAAGACATTCTCACTAACTGGCCAAGAACTAGCTCTGTTTGGGTTTTGGTCATGCCAGATTGCAACGCTACCTCTTCAACAGAAAGAACATCTTGGCGAATTGCGTCCAAGGTTCGGGTTTGCCAGTGAGAGAGTTCCCTGAAAGTCATTTCATCATCAAAACCTTCCCCCATCAGTTCAAGAAGTTGGCCAGGAGTTGCAATGAGTTCAGCTCTACGCTCTCTGATTAACCTGTGGCAACCAGCGGACCTAACCGAATCAACCTCACCAGGCACTGCACCAACAGCACGACCTAGTTCATTGGCATGACCTGCGGTGTTTATAGAACCAGATCTAAATCCAGCTTCAACAACTAGTGTTGCTCGGGATAAAGCCGCAATCAATCTATTTCTTTGCAAGAACCTCCAACGCGCAGGCGGATACCCCGGTGGCATTTCAGAAACTAAACACCCATTCTGAATAACCTTTAGGAAAAGATCATGATTAGAAGCTGGATACCATTTGTCTAAACCACCGGCTAAAACAGCGATGCTTCGATGACCTTCAAGGAGTGCCGTTTCACTTGCCTTGGCATCTATTCCTAAAGCGCCACCAGAAACGATAAGCCAATCTCGTCCAACCGCAAACCTCACCAAATCTCTGGTCAGCTTCAAGCCGTATGGACTTGCCAACCTTGAACCTATGACAGATAGTTTCATTTCATGCTTGAGATTCTTAGGATCCCCTAACACCCATAACCCCGTTGGTGTTGAGTAGCAAAGATCTTCTAGTTCTGTTGGCCAACATTCATCACCCTGAATCACAAACCTTCCACCTAGTGCATGTATGGCACCTAAAGCGTCTTGAGGTTTAGAAGCTTTGAGTCTTCTACGCCAAATCTCTAAGCAGTCGCTTAATGTGCTTTCAAACTTCTCTTCACGAAAATCATCTTTAGGCAGTTCCTTAATAATTTGATTTGAAGTGAAAGAACTGGCAACTAGTTCTAAAGCCTTCTCAGAAGATAACTTGGCTCTAAGCAGCCCAGCCATACCATCACCTGGTTCACAGAGCGTTGACCAGGTAGCAGCGATGACTTGTTCGTGCATGGAAGACATGCAGTTATTGTGATTGGTTTAGCGCGAGTTTGGTGAGTTTTGTAATAAGTTGTTGAAAACTTATTGATCACCAATAGTTAGTTCTTTAGGTAAGTCATATGCCTTACCAGTTAGCTCTTCGATGTTGACATCTTTGAAGGTTAGGACCTTAACAGTCTTCACAAAACGATCAGTTCGGTAAATGTCCCAAACCCAAACATCGGTTAGCTCTAATTCAAAATAGAAGTCAGTAACGGTGTCAATCCGTTTAAATTCAACCTCGTTGGCAAGGTATAGTCTGCGTTCAGTTTCAATGACGTATCGGAAAGTGTCTACGACGGAACGATATTCACGGAATAGGGCTAGCTCAGCTTCCCTGTCGTAGTCTTCGAATTCGTTCTCTTCCATAGTGGGTAAAAGTCTAACGCCAAAGGTCTTAATTTCAGAAACGTACCTAAACCTTGTGAATTCAGGGATTTTTACAGCGCTGACATACATTGCCGCGCTCAGTCTTCTCAAATAGACTGAAAAAGTTATTGAGTAACTTAACTAAAGGGGCGTACGTTGAAGCTCAAGAAATCTAATTTAACTTTTGCTATCTCAATCCTGCTATTCATAATGGGGATAGTTCCAGCATCTGGAGCAACTAGGGTAAATGTGTTCACATGTTTGGATGCAGAATATTATTGTGCTAATTATGGGCCGACTGGCATAACTGGTTACAAAGGATTCGATGGTCCTCACCACTATGACGTGGATAAGTCTGGGCAGCACATTGCCCACAACTGCACCTCATACGTCGCCTTTAGGGTCAACAAAATATTGGGTGGAATTTATGACCCAGCTTGGGATCAGCTTGGCGATGCCTCGTCGTGGGCAAAGAATGCTCGAGTAAAACTACCCTATCTTCGTATCGACGATGTTCCTGAGGTGGGGTCGATTGCTCAATGGGGAGCCGTTGGACATGTCGCAATGGTTGAATACATTCAATACAACACAGACAATTCAGTTGATTTCATTATCATTTCCCATGACAACTACGGCTTGAAAAAAACTTCGCAAAGAGCGCTTTGGTACACGGTAAACGACGGCGCTATAAGTTGGCCTGACTACTTTATTCACTTCCCGCTTACTGGTGCAGGTGGTGGTGGTGGCGGAATTAGTAGGCCACCTTCTCCACTAAGTGTTACGGTAACGCCTTAGGAAGACGCTGAATGAAGAAACTTCTGAAGTTATTTGTCACCGTAGGATTAGGCGTTTCCGCGCTAGTAAGCTCACCAAGTGCAAATGCAACTGCACCAGTCGTTGAAATATTAGGTGAGGGCGACATATATTCGATACCCACGCCTCCATACAAGCTCACCTGGAGTAAGGAAGCTAACAAAATTGCAGTTGATCAGATAGACCTGTTGAAAACACAACTTCTGAATTCCATGGCTGCATTGAAGCAGGCAGGTGCTTCAACCATGACAACAACTTACGTAAAAAACCCACGAGTTTATATCGATCCAAAATTGCCTGCGAATATGGGGTTCCAAGCTGAGATTTTTCAACTGCACGGATTCTTTGCTTCTGGCAAAGAATTAGAAATGACCTTTACCTTACCAAAGTCAACTTACCCCTTAGCAAATAATCTTGTACATCCAAAAGCAACACCTTGCGCATTAACCACGTTCAATTCGCAGCTGCCGTTGTGTTCTGCATTCACACCAACTCCTAAGGAATATAACGATGGAAGACTTGGAGAGCTATTAAGTGTTGGTCCCCAAAATGTTCTCGCTTTGGGAAGATATGCCGCAAAACAGTTGAATGTCGTTCTAAGTCATAAATTGAAGTATTCAGTTAAAAACGGGACCATGAACTGTCCTGACTTGACTAAATCAACCAACGGCGGATTGCAAGCACAAGTTCGCCTTAATTTTCAGAGCGCTTTATGGGGATGGACGACAAAAATTAACGCCAAGACAATAACTGCGACGCTAATTTTCAATAAGCCGAATTTACTCCAAGCCGCCAAAGATTATGGTTTAAACCCAGCTGGCTAAACCTCAGACAACACACTACTCCGCCAGAATCTTGGTTAGCCAACTCAGCCGGTGAATTGGGGATGGACCAACCTCTTTCAAAGCCCTGATGTGATCGGCTGAGGCATAGCCTTTGTTGCTATCTAGCCCATAGGCCGGATAACTTTCGGCTAGTTCAACCATGAGGTTGTCCCTAGTGACTTTCGCTAAAACTGAAGCAGCTGCAACAGATACGCAATCTTGGTCAGCCTTGATTTTGGTTTGAACCTTAAAGCCCATGGACTTAGTTCCGAGGTAATCATGATTACCATCCAACAGGATTACTGTTGGGTGTTCGGTTAGCAGTTTTGCATGGACATTGGCAATATCTATTAGTGCTCGTGAGGCAGCTAAACCTAAAGAAGGAATAATGCCTTGGGTTTCTATTTCCTCAACGCTGGCTAAACCAACCGACCATGCTTTAGCCCAATTTGAAACCTCATCAAACATGGCTGTTCTTGATTTAGGAGTCAGTAGTTTGCTGTCTTGAAGTTTGGCTGGCCATGAAGCGATGTTTTCTAAATCAATGAGAACTGCACCAACAGCAACCACACCAGCGATGCATCCCCTGCCAACTTCATCAATACCGATTACGTATCTTGAGTTGAGGGTCTGCTCAAAACTAAGGCTTGGGAGCTGGGACGTTTTTAAAGACATCAGCGTAATTATCTAGCCAAGTGAAATGTGGGAAAGGCCAAGAGATAACAAAGGCACGACCAACAACATATTTGCTAGCTACGAAACCTTTACCAGGTGTTCGTGCGTGATATCTTGAGTCCTCTGAATTACCACGGTTATCACCCATCACCCAGAATGAACCTTTAGGAACGGTCACATCAAACTCTGTGTTTGAAGGATTACTTCCTTTAGCGATGTACGGTTCAACAATTTCTTTGCCATTAATAGTGATGCGGTTATTTAGATCACAACAAATAATGTGATCTCCACCAATACCGATAACACGTTTAACTAGGTGCTGGTCGTTATCTGGTGAAGAAAGACCTGTCACTGAAAGTAACCATTCAGCTATTTGAGCGGTAGGTGTTGTTGGTGTTGGGTTGTTTGAAACACCTAGCCAGCCACCCGGGTCTTTGAAAACAACAACGTCGCCTCTTTGTAAAGGTATGACGTTAGGCACTAGTTCGTTCACGATGATTCGGTCATTGATCTGCAATGTGTTCAACATTGAGCCTGAAGGTATATAGAACGAGCGCAGGAAGAAGCTCTTGATTACGAAAGAGATAACTAACGCTGAAACAACTATGGTTACCGTGTCAATAAAGAACGCAGCAATAGAGTTCTTCTTTTTGAGTTCACGAATCTTCAAACGGTAAGGCTTGAAAGGTCCACGCATTGGACGTTCAACGTCGGTTTTTTTCGCCATGATGAAAGGCTAACCTTTACCCCTGTTAAAAGGCTGAAAGTTAGACTAAGCCTGAACCTGGTTGTCGCGCTTCTCGCGAATCTTTGCCTTCTTACCGCGAAGGTCGCGTAGGTAGTAAAGCTTGGCACGACGAACTGCACCTCTAGAAACTAGCTCGATCTTGTCGATAACTGGAGAGTGAACTGGGAAAGTACGCTCAACACCTACCTGGAAAGAAACTTTACGGACAGTGAAAGTCTCGCGAATGCCAGCACCTGAACGACGGATTACGACGCCTTGGAAAACCTGAACACGGCTACGGTTACCTTCAATAATGTTTACGTGAACCTTCACGTTGTCACCCACGCGGAATGCTGGGATATCTGACTTGAGGTTTGCTTTATCAACTGAATCTAGAGTCTGCATTTTTCTGCCTTCTGTTCTTGCACACAGGTCAATAACGGGTATGTTTTTTATCTGTCATTTATTACCGATGCTCCCCTGTGGCAGAGACTTATTTTCGGCAACCTGTCTATCTTGCCACATAAAACGGGCTCAAGCAAAGCCTTCTAACCTAAAAGGTCAGGTCTAACCGCTTTGGTTCGCTCTAAAGCCTGATCTTGACGCCATTTGGCTATCTCAGCATGATTACCACCACGGAGCACCTCAGGAACCTCTAAATCTCGCCAGCTAGCCGGCTTGGTATAGCTCGGGTATTCCAATAGCCCTGAACTGTGAGATTCTTCAACCAAAGACTCAGCGTTACCAATAACCCCAGGAATCAATCTGGCTATAGCTTCAATCATGGCTAAAGCAGCAACTTCCCCACCGTTTAGAACATAGTCTCCAAGGCTAACCAACTTGACCTGCGCTTTAGAAGCTGCCCAGTCAAAGACTCTCTGGTCAATACCCTCATAGCGACCACAGCCAAACACGATGTGTTCAGCTTTAGCTAGTTCTTGAGCTGTTTCTTGTTTGAATAATTCACCGGCAGGTGAAGGGAAGATAAGAACTGTTGAACCATCAGGGTTCAGTATTTGATCTAGAGCCTCCCCCCAAGGTTCCGGCTTCATGAGCATGCCTGCCCCACCACCGTAAGGCGAATCATCAACTGTTCGGTGTTTATCGTGAGTGAAATCTCTTAGGTCAACTGCATTGAATTCAATGACGTTGTTCTCTCTAGCTTTACCTAAAAGCGAGATGTCTAAAACATCAAAATACTGAGGAAAGATAGTGATCGCATCAATGCGCATGACTATTCCTCTATTTCCTCAAACAAACCCATCGGAGGGGTAATCGTGATTTTGCCACCGGCAATATCAACTTCAGGAACCATTTGCTTCACAAAAGGAAGCATTACTTCTTTATCATCAAGTGTCTTAATGATTAGCAAGTCTTGTGCTGGCATGTGTTCAACAACAGAAACCAAACCAATTTCAGCTCCGTCACGATAAACCTTTAGGCCAACTAGTTGCTGGTCATACCAAGCATCTGGTTCAGTTGGAGTTTCGTTGAGATCTTGATCAACAAGCAAAATAGCTTTGATCAGGGTTTCTGCTTGGGTTCTGTCTTCAATACCTTCAAGGAAGATAACTGGTTGGTTGTTATACCAACGAACTTCTTTGACTGTTACGGTTTTACCAAACCATGGAGATTCACTAGGTACCTGCAGATTTAGAACCGCACCAGGAACAAAACGTTCATTAGGGCTATCTGTGTATAGCTCAAGTTTGATAGCACCTTTTAGGCCGTGGGCCTTTAGTAACCGACCGACCCTAAGGGCTGTGTTACTAGAAGTCACCGTCGACTACGTCTACGCGAATCTTCTTACCATCGGCAAGAGCCTTCACTACGGTGCGAAGAGCTTTGGCGGTGCGGCCTTTGCGCCCGATTACTCGACCAAGGTCATCTGGGTGCACGTGAATCTCAAGTAGGTCACCACGGTTGGTGCTTCTTTGAGTTACGGTTGCATCCTCAGGGTGATCAACGATCCCCTTGACCAAGTGTTCGAGCGCATTGGCAAGCACGATTAAGCCTCTTCTGTCTTCTCTGCCTCTGGTGCAGATTCTTCAGCAACTACTTCGGCAGCTGCCTCTTCAGCAACTACTTCAGCGACAGCTTCTTCAGCTGCAACTTCTGCAGCAGCTTCAACGATTTCTTCAAGAGCTTCTTCTGCAGCAGCTGCTTCAACAACAGCTTCAACTACATCTTCAGCAACCTTGTCAGCTTCCTTCTTGACCACGATTTCTTCACGAGGCTTTAGAACTGGCTTCTTCTTTGTGTCAGCAACGAAAGCTTCTTTAGCTACCTGAGGCTTAACAGTGTTCTTAGCTGATGCGTCACCCTTTGACTTCTGATAGTCACCGGTTAGCTTCAAAAGAACTTCAACCTGCTCGGTTGGCTGAGCGCCAACACCTAGCCAGTAAAGAGCACGCTCTGAATTGATTTCAATAATTGATGGATCGTTGGTTGGTACATAACGACCGATCTCTTCAATAACTCGACCATTACGCGCGGTGCGTGAGTCTGCTACGACGATACGGTAGTGAGGCGTCTTAAGTTTTCCTAGACGCTTTAGGCGGATTTTTACGGCCACAATGCTCCTGTTTGTTGTGTATTGGGTCGAACGATCAACCGTGAGCGTGGGGGCACACTCGGTAGTCAAGCTCTGATGGGGTTGCTCTTGAGTTTGGTTAGAGGGTCAAACTTAGGGCAACCGCTCTATTCTGCCAGAAATAAGGGGTCAGGGCAACCACCAGCGAGAACAGGCGCGTTTCAGGTCAAAAGTTGCTCGTTTGCCAGTTCTAACGCTCCCCTAACACTTTCATTTTACAATGTACAATTGACAGTAAGTTTCAGTGAGTTATGCCTCAAATAGTCGATTCAGGTGGTGCGATGTCTTCCCTTAGGGACCGAACCAACCGAATTAGGCCGAAATCAAGAGTCAAAGCACTCTCATCCCTGTTCGTGCTTGCGTTCATAATCTTTCCAACCTCAGCACCAGGAGCTAACGCTACCGGGCCTTCCCAAACAGCGTCAATGTACCTAGATCAACCATTCGTTCAAGGATCATATGTTGCTGAAGATTACCCTTCGGAAACCTCAGTGACTACTTTTAACGACCAAAACCTCTACGACGTTTGTTCATTCAACGGCGGAACGATTCAACCGCTTTACCTTTCAACACCGGACTGCCACGTTAGACCAGAAATAAATTATGGTGGTGCAAGCACAACATCAAGTTCCCCAACAGTAGGAACATATCCAAATCCAATCAATTATGGAGCGGTAGGTTATGGCGGAGCTTCAATAGTTTTTGACACACCACAGACATATTTTGGAATGTGGTGGTCAGCAGGTTCCGCTGGTAACCAAATACAACTTTTGAACGGAACAGATCTTGTCGCCAATACTTCAGCAAATGATGTTGCAGATGTGCTCTACAACGCTCAAAATCTAAATTCGCAAAACGGTGACGCCTACGCCACGAAGTTCTATATTTCTAATCCGGTCGACTGGCAGGAAGTCGGAACTCCAACTTCCTTTTCAGATCAAGACCCAACCAATACCTATGCCTATCAAAGCAATTACACCCAGGCTCAAGAACCTTTCGTATACATCCACTTCATCGCAGCTCCAGGAACTACTTTCAATCGAGTTAACCTAATCGCTCCAGGAAATGGTTTTGAGTTTGATAACTTCACAACGTCAAGTTCAACAGATATCTCAGCAAACATTCCTTCACGTCTAGTTCTTCAACGACAAATTTACGCTCCAACCTATGTTGACTTTGATGCCAACGGAGGTAGCGGTGCTTTGCCACGACAATACTCGCAAGACAACAGCGCAGGCTACCTTCAAAATAGTTGTCTTTCTTGGTATGACCCAACTCATTGCATAAAAGTGCCTTTTGATTCATACTCCACCTGGCTAACAGGTTGGAACACAGCCCCAGACGGTAGTGGAGATGCTTACGACGATGGTGGTTCTTTTCCTTTCTCAGAAAGCAAAACTCTTTATGCACAATGGAAGTCAGAGTTCAACTTTTACAATCTGACAATTTCGGATGTCGATCCATACAATTTTTGGGACTTCGTGGATTACAGCTCCCAAATGACAACTTCTGTAACAAACTTTGCGGACTTTACTCTTCCAACTGCTGAACGTCCAGGGCAATACCTGGAAGGTTGGTACACCTATAGCAACTCGCAAGAAATGTTAGTTCGAGCTGGATCTCCAGGGGAAACCTTTTCTGCATCAACCTATGCGACATGGGATAGCTCACTCTTTGCTAGGTGGGTAGATAACCCGCCACCGCCACCGTCGGTCGATGCGATCACACCCATTGTGATACCTGTTTATCCAAGGTCGTCCGCTGTTTCAATACCTAACTTGCCAGTTACCGGAGACACCTCTGCAGCAATTTGTATTGCTGAGTCTGATGCTTCGGGAAATGAAGTTTCTAGCAATCTTCAATTCACAAATCTTGGAACTGCTTCAAACGGTTTCAGCTCAAGCTATTTAGTTTCAGCGCCAAGCAGGTTAGTGTCTAACTCGTCTAGGTATTTGAAAGTAACAGTGTCGCCAAGTTCAGACAACACATGCTCCACGGGAATCACTCACGTAATCGAATTAAAACCGCTTGGCGCAGACTTATCTAAAGTCCTTCAGGTTCAGTTGACAGTTCGATAGAACTTCAACTACAGCCCAAAAGCGGAGCCTGAACCTTCATCTTTTGGAAGTTGAATACCTGAAATCTCAGCAGCTCTTTTAGCTGGATTGCCCGATTTAGCCTTTTTCTTGTTCTTATCTTTTTTAGCCTGAGGTCTAGGCATAGCACCCATCCCCTGAGGCATGCCAGGAATACCAGGGTTGCCACCTTTAGCCATAGTCTTCATAATCTTGGCTGCCTGTTCAAAACGATTCACTAAACCATTCACATCGGTGACAGTCATGCCAGAGCCTTTAGCAATTCGAAGCCTTCTCGAACCATTCAAAATCTTTGGATCTTTACGTTCCTTAGGTGTCATAGAAAGAATGATCGCTTCAGTTCGATCAATCTCTTTTTCATCAAAGTTCTCGAGTTGGCTCTTGAGCTTTCCAGCCCCAGGCATCATGCCGAGCATGCTCTTTAGTGAACCCATCTTTCTGAGTTGCTGCATCTGCTCCAAGAAATCTTCCAAAGTGAAAGCATCTTTAGCCATCTTTTCAGCCATGGCTTTAGCTTCAGCTTCATCAAAACTCTTTTGAGCTTGCTCAATAAGAGTGAGGATGTCACCCATGTCAAGAATTCTTGACGCCATGCGATCTGGATAGAAAGGCTCAAAGGCATCCACGCCTTCCCCAGTTGAAGCAAAGATGATTGGCTTACCGGTTACCTGAGCTACAGATAAAGCAGCACCACCGCGAGCATCACCATCTAGTTTGGTTAAAACAACACCATCAATGCCAACACCGTCTTCGAAAGCTTTAGCGACGTTGACAGCATCCTGACCAATCATTGAGTCAATTACAAACAAAACTTCATCAGGCTCTGTTGCTTTTCTGATGTCTTTAGCCTGCTGCATCATCTCTTCATCAATGCCAAGGCGACCAGCGGTGTCTATCAGGACAACAGAATATTGCTTCTGCTTAGCAAACTTGATTGCATCTTTAGCAACAGCAACCGGGTTTCCTTTACCGTTACCTTCTTCAGGGGCAAAAACAGGAACCCCAACACGTTCACCAATAACCTGAAGTTGATTAACTGCATTAGGTCGTTGCAAATCACAGGCAACAAGAAGTGGGGTTTGGTTCTGATCTTTCAGCCATTTAGCTAGTTTTCCAGCCAACGTTGTTTTACCGGAACCCTGCAAACCGGCCAGCATGATTACAGTCGGCGGGTTCTTCGCAAACTGGAGTTGTCTTTGCGAACCACCAAGAATAGTTACCAGTTCTTCTTGAACTATCTGAACGACTTGCTGAGCTGGGTTTAGAGCCTTTGAAACCTCATCACCTAAAGCTCGTTCACGAACAGCAGCAATAAAGTTTTTGACTACTTCTAGAGCAACATCTGCTTCCAGTAGTGCTCGACGGATTTCTCTAAGCGTTGCATCAATATCAGATGCGGTGAGCTTACCCTTAGATCTAAGGTTCTTAAAGGTTTCAACTAAACGATCAGATAGATTACCGAACATCACTCACTCTCCCCTAGCAACCCTAGAACAAACTCGCTTGGTTCAAAGAAACCAAAGTCATCGATTCCTTCACCAACACCTATTAACTTAACTGGAATATCAAGCTGCTGTTGAATTGCATAAACAATGCCACCTTTAGCACTGCCATCCAGTTTGGTAAGCACTATGCCTGTGACATTAGAAACCTCAGTGAAAGCCTTCGCCTGGCTCAAAGCATTCTGCCCGGTGGTTGCATCAAGCACCAACAAAACTTCATTGATAGGAGCCTGCTTTTCAATGCTTCTTCTGATCTTGCCGAGTTCATCCATCAAACCCTGTTTGTTTTGAAGACGTCCAGCTGTATCAATGATGACTATGTCACTCTGGTTTGAAATACCGGCTTCAACAGCTTCGTAGGCAACAGCTGCTGGATCTTGACCTTCAGTTCTTGGACCAACCAACTCTGCATTACTTCTAGTAGCCCAGGTTGCTAACTGCTCAACAGCTGCTGCGCGGAAAGTATCGGCTGCTCCTAGAGTTAGCTTTGCTCCACCTGAAACAAGATAGTGGGCAAGCTTTCCGATGGTGGTGGTCTTCCCTGCACCATTAACGCCAACAACGAGAATCACATTTGGGCTCTGATCCGAATCAAGGTTTAGAGCTGAATCAGTTCTTGAAATCTTGGCTATTAGCAAATCCTTTAGAGCATTCTTAAGATCTGCTTCGGTTGAGAGTCCTTGCTTTTTAGCAATCGAGGTAAGTTCCTGAACAATCTCTTCAGCCGCATCAACACCAAAGTCAGCTTGAATAAGAACATCTTCTAAAGAACCTAGGTCTTCAAGATCAAATTTAATTCTAGAAAAGATACTCTTGATGCTTTTGGTTAGATTCCTTTTAGGTAATTCAACTTCCTGAACCTGAGGTGAACCATCCTCTTTGGACTTCTTACGCCAAAACATAAAGCAAGGTTAGTCTTGCTCTTCGATGCGCTGACCAACAACAGCACTGATACCGTCTTGACGCATAGAAACACCGTAAAGAGCATCAGCAATTTCCATGGTTCGCTTCTGGTGAGTCACGATAACCAACTGTGAAGATTGCTTCAGGTCAGTAAAGATGTTGAGTAGTCGACCTAGGTTGGCATCATCCAGAGCCGCCTCAACCTCGTCAAGAACATAGAAAGGCGAAGGGCGAGCCTTGAAAATAGCAAATAGCAAGGCAAGCGCAGCCAAGGATCTCTCACCACCTGAAAGCAATGAAAGTCTTTCAATTCGCTTACCAACAGGCTTGACGTTAACTTCAATACCTGTAGTTAGTAAGTTGTCGTGGTTGGTTAGATAAATGCTTCCGGTTCCACCAGGGAAAAGAACTGGGAAGACTTGCTCGAACGCACGCTTGGTATCTTCGAAAGCTTCTTCGAAGATTGTCTGCATCTTCTCGTCCAGCTCCTTGATGATCTGCATTAGATCAGCACGAGTCTTGGTCAAGTCTGCTAGCTGTTCGGTTAGGAACTTGTGACGCTGTTCCAAAGACGCAAACTCTTCAAGGGCAAGTGGGTTCACTCGACCCAAACGCTCAAGTAGTCGTTCCGCTTCGTGCAGACGCTTCTGCTGTTCTTGGCGGTTGAAAATCTTTGGCGAGTCAGGGTTCTCAGGATCTGGGATCAATTGGTCAGGTCCATACTCATTAACCAGAGTCGACTGATCTAAACCTAGTTCTTCTTGAACTCTTTGAACAAGGTTGGCTAGGTTCAAACGCTTTTCGTGGTTCGCAAGCTCAATGTCGTGAACAGTTTGAGTTAGAGCTGAAAGCCTGTTCTGAACTGTTGCTGTTTCACCGCGTAGACGAACTAGTTCTTCATTTTGGTTCTTACGCTTGCTATCGAGTTCGTGCAGAGCGATCTTGGCTTTTGAAGCAGATTCTGAAACTGAGGTGATGATGGTTGGCAGGAGTTCAATAACACTCTTAGCACTGGCTAACTGTCTTGCTCGAAGAGCGCTCTGCTCCTTAGCCTGCTCAATGGCTTCAAAGGCAGCGCTGATCTGTGAACGAAGTGCCTGAGCTCTATCTGTCTCAACTCTTAAACGCTCAGAGGCGGCACCTAATTCAACACGAACATCCAGTTCTTTGGTTCTCGCTTCATCAACTTTGAGTGCATAGATGTTTCTATCGCCAAGCTCTAATGAAGGGCGTGGGGTTGCAATAAAGCTTTCGTATTCAGATTTAGCCTGATCAACTTTGGCAACCACTTCAGTCAATGAAGACTTAGTTGTTTCAACAGCTTGAATCAATCGGTTGTGTTCACCTTCAATAGCTTCAACCTGAACGCGAACCTTATTCAGCTTCTCTGCGTTAGCTGCACGATCACCGTCATGCTTCTTTAGTTCAGCAAGTGATCTAGCGAGGTTTTCTTTAGCGGTTGTTTCAGCGGTTCGCTTTGAACTAAGTTCAGCCTTTAGGCTTTCAATTTTGTTGGTAACAACACTTAAGTTCTGCTCTGCCGAATCACGTTCAGCAACCAACTCAACCTTTGAAGGTGTTTGACCTGAACCACCGCGAATAATTGATTCGGTTAGAACATCACCAGCTTTGGTAATAACAACAAATGATGTTGCACGAGGTTCTGCTGAATAAAGTTTCTTTGCTGATTCAAGATCATCGACGATAACCACGTTAGCCAGGGTTGAAAGAATTCCGTTAGGGCCAGTAACAACATCAACTGCGTTTCTAGTTCCAGAAATGTTTGGAAGTGTTGCCGGCTTTGAAACATTTTCAACATCAGCAATAACTAGCTCAACACGACCACCGTTGTTTTGCTTAAGATGGCTAATTGCATTTAGAGCAGAGTCACGGTTATCGGCAACCATCGCATCAGCAAGTGAACCAAGAGCAGCCGAGATAGCAGCTTCGTAACCTGCATCAATTCGCATGTGTGTTGCAAGTAAGCCACGAATACCGGAGAGTCCTGCGGTCGCAAGTTCTGATGCACCATCTTTTTGATCTAGCATCAAGCTAAGTGCACTGCGCTTAGCAGTCAGTGAGTCACGTTCACGTTCGTTCTTGTGAAGTTCTTCACGAAGAGTTTCAATGTTTGAAGCTATTTCAGAAACAACTCGTTGAGCCTCTTCATAGTTTCTTTCAAAACTGTTATCGGTTGGCTGACTCTTGCCCAACTCAACTTCTAAAAGTGATAGTGAGTTCTGAGCAACCTGCAATCTTCCAAGAGCATCGCTAACCGCTGCTTCTTGACGAACAAGTTCAGCCTGAACTGAGCTCACTCTGGTTTCAGCCAGGTTGATGGCACCAGAAAGTGAAACTACGCGGTTATCATAGTGGGTTAGTTCCATAGACAAAGCGGCAGCCTTGTTGTCATAGTCTTCCAACATTGCTCGAGCTTCATCACGGTTAACTTCCGCTTCGCGAAGTGCTCCCCTAAGAGTTTCAACGGCAACTGTTAGTTCAATAACGTTGTTATCAGCAGCATTAGCATCTGCCTCAATGGCAGCAGGGTCAACTGTTGCACCCTTCGAAGCATTCTCTGAATCTAGTAGAGCAACTCTTTGATTAGCGATAGCCAACATCGCTCGGAATTTCTCGGTAACAGCATCAAAAGAGAAAGCCAGAGATCTAGCTTCCTCAACTTCTGAAGACATCTGCAAAGCTTCAAGTTCACTTAGACGATTATTGTTTTCATCTAGCTGCTGCTGCAGTATGTTTCGCTCAGCCTTGCGGTTAGCTTCAGACTGTGAAGTTTCATCAAGACCATTCAGTAAATCAACAACATCGGCTGCCATCAAACGTGCTTTGGCATCGCGAACTACAGAAGCAATACCTTGAGCCTGTCTAGCAGTTTCAGCTTGCTGACCTAGAGGCTTAAGTTGTCTTCTAACTTCACCGGCAAGATCGTTTAGACGAGTCAGGTTAGTCTGCATAGCTTGCAGCTTGCGCTCAGTCTTCTCTTTCCTTCTGCGGTGCTTCAAGATACCTGCAGCTTCTTCGATATAGCCACGTCGCTCTTCAGGTGTTGCCTTTAGAACACCATCAAGCATTCCTTGACCCACGATGACGTGCATCTCACGACCAAGACCGGTGTCGCTTAGAAGTTCTTGAACATCAAGCAAACGACAAGGCTCACCGTTGATTGCATATTCAGATCCACCGTTTCTGAAAAGTGTTCTAGAAATAGTTACTTCCGAATAATCGATGTCTAAAGCACCGTCGGCGTTATCAATAGTTAGAGCAACTTCAGCACGACCCAAAGGGCCTTTAGTTGCAGTTCCAGCGAAGATGACGTCTTCCATCTTGCCACCGCGCAAAGTTTTAGCACCCTGCTCACCCATAACCCAAGCCAAGGCATCAACCACGTTGGACTTACCTGAACCGTTAGGTCCAACCACACAGGTGACACCTTTTTCAAGGATAAAAGTCGTAGGGTTAGCGAACGACTTAAAGCCCTTAAGGGTCAGGCTTTTTAGATGCAAAGTAGTTCACTTTCGTTTTGGGGTCAAAAGAGACAAAGGTCTCTAATAAAAAATACCTTATTTTTGGACCCCTAATTAACGCCTAAGCCTTAGATCTAGGCCTTCTCTGGCAGTTTGGGCAGAAATGGCTGCCTCGATTCATCCAAGAATCCCGTTTTATGGCCTTTCCACAGCGTTTGCAGGGTAAACCGGTTAAACCATAGGCATTTAGGCTAATGCTGAAATAGCCTGACTCACCATTGATGTTCTTGTATTGCTCATCAAAACTGGTTCCCCCGGCCTTCACGGCCTCTGCTAGCACCTTTGTGACATGTTCCAGCAACTCTGTGGCCTTGGGCTTAGTTAGGGAACTAGCCGGCTGGTCGTAGTGCATTTTGGCTAACCAAAGCGACTCATCTGCATAGATATTGCCAATCCCGCTAAGAACCCCTTGATCTAAAAGGACTCGCTTGATACCTGAGTTCTTCTTTTTGAACTTGGCTAGAACAGCACTCAAATCAAAAGCTGGGTCCAATGGGTCGCGAGCAATGTGTTTGACGGTTGAAGGAATCATATTTAGCCAAGGACCTGTAACGCCAGCTGAATAACCTCCAGGTAATCCATCATCGGTTGGTACCATCACATCGATAGCCAAGGACCCAAAGATGCGTTGATCAACAAACCTAAGTTCCAACTTCTCTTTTTCAGAAGTCTTTACCTTCAAGGTCACACGAGTGAGCTTCTCAGCTTCATAATCTGGTGCACGTAATAACATCTGCCCAGACATCCCCAAATGTCCAACCAGAGCAAGTTGTTCTTCGCCGCGTTTGACATTCAAAGGCAACCACAGAAACTTGCCTCTACGAACGGCAGCCTCAAGGGTTCTTCCTTGAAGTGTTTGAATGAAATCTTTAGAACCAGCAAAATGTCTTTTCAACGATCTAACATCGTGAACAATAACTTCAGTAACCTTAGCTCCGGTTAGTGACTGCCCTAAACCAGCTCTAACGGTCTCAACTTCAGGTAATTCAGGCATAGCTAACCTCGAAGAGTTTTTAGCGCTGCGATAGCAGCATTAGCTTCAGCTTGCTTACGAGTTCGACCCTCACCTTTAGCAACAAGCTCTCCTGCAACCAAAACTTCTGCAAAGAAAGTTCTATCGTGATCAGGGCCTACGTGAGCAACTTCAAAAACAGCTTCAGGTTTGCCTTGCTTCTTTAGAAGATCAAGTAAGACAGTTCTTGGTTCGCTGGTTTCCAGGAAAACATCTTCGGCATTAATAAGGGGAATGATGAATTTATCGACGATGGTTCTTGAACCATCTAAGCCAGAAGAGATAAAGGCAACACCAATGATTGCCTCCATGGCGTCGGCCAAGATGTTTACCTTTTCTGAACCACCGGTAGCCAGTTCGCCTTTACCAAGTCGAATGAATTTTCCAAGCCCTAGTTGGTTAGCCGCAACTGCTAATGCTTTTGCTGAAACACTGGCATTACGAAGACGAGAGAGTTGACCTTCATCAAGATCAGGGTTGGTTTGGTAAACATGCTCGGTAACTAAAAAACCCAACACCGAGTCGCCAAGAAATTCGAGGCGTTCGTTGTCGGGTTGTTTACCGTTCTCAAATGCATAAGAACTGTGAGTTAGAGCTAACTCAAGTAAGGCTTCGTCAATAGTTAAGCCAAGCAGTTTAGTTAGCGTGGCGTAAGTCAAGATGAGTGCCTAAGTTTAGGCGTCAGCTACCTTGCGGCCCTTGTACTCGTAGAACTGAACGTCACCGTTCGAGTCTTCTACGGCACGAGCACGGTGAGGCAAGCTGTAAACAGTCTTACCGTTAACAACAGTCTTAACCAACTGAGTGTTGTTAGCTACCCATGCAGAGCGACGGTGACGGGTGTTTGATCTCGACAGGCGTCTTTTAGGAACTGGCATCAGTCTTCTCTTTCTTCAACAAGCTTTTTTAATTCACTCCACCTTGAATCAATCGGGGCTTCGTGAACGTGATCCGGGTTTTCGTTTAACTTCGCACCACATTCAGGGCACAAACCTAAACAGTTTGCATCGCAAATTGGGGTGAACGGAAGATTTAGAACCACCGAGTCAACGATGACCTGCTCCAAGTCGATTTGTTCAGCTTGGATGACAAAGTCATCTTCTACCTCTAAAGAATAGGCGAAAAGTTCCTGAATATCTACTTGAATCGGCACACTTACAGGGTCTAAGCACCTAGAACACTCGGCTTCAGCCTCGGTTTTGAGCCTTCCGGAGACATAAATGCCCTCGTGGACGCTTTCTAGCCTTAGATCAAGCTTGATTACCTGACCTTTATTTACCTTGGCTAAACCAACCCCTAGAGGCTCGGAAAGGTCAATATCAGTCTCGACTTCACGCATGTGACCTGGTTTATGCATCAGGTCATGAACTGGAATAAGGAAATTACTCACTATTTACGCAACCCCTCTGCGACTATTTGAGGAACATATTTGCTGATGTCTCCCCCAAGATCTGCGACCTGTTTCACCAAAGTTGATGAAACAAATCCGTGAATAGGGTCAGCTGGTATAAAGACAGTCTCAATGCCACTCAGGTCTCTGTTCACCTGAGCCATAGGAAGTTCATAATCTAGGTCAACGTTAGTTCTAACGCCTTTAACCAGAGCATCAGCGTTCACAGTCTTGCAGTAGTCAACCAACAAACCTGATTCAAAAGAGTTAACAACAAAGTTGCCCTTCTCTTTAGAAAGCACTTCAGTAATCATTTGAACTCTTTGACTAGCTGAGAAGCGAGGCTTCTTTGAAGGGTTGTGAACAACGACCACGTGAACGGTATCAAACATCTTGGCAGCCCGAATAGCAATGTCGAGATGACCGAAGGTGAAAGGGTCGAAAGAACCTGGATAAACGGCGATAGCCATAACTAAAGATTACCGAACTATGACTTAGTTAGAAAGTCCTGTCCTTTAATAAATCTCGACTTTGGCCAATAAACCAGATAGAAAAGTAATGCCAAAGCCACTGAGACAGGTATTAAGTTCGCTGGCCTTACCGCGATTTGATTTTCTAAGTAATAATTGGTGAATTCAAGATAGCGCATGGTCGGAGTGAAAAGAAAAGGAAGGTAATCATCAAATAGCCAAGTCAGCAATATGGTCACCGGAAAGGCTATGACGAGACATAGTTTTGTTCTAAGTGACTTAAATAGTTCCAGCAATAGAGCTAACACCATAAAAGAAAAAAGAACAGCTATCGGCAATCCTCTGAGCACCCCAGTTAGCAAGAAATTCAACCCCGAATATAAAATTGCGACTGCGACCAAAGCTAGTAGATATTTCCAATCTGAACCCCAACGACTACTTCGATCTCGGGATTTGTCATAACTGAATGGCAAGTGGAAATCTCTAAAAACTATTGCTAAACCAAGGCAGACAGCATTGAACAATGCGAAGTCAAGATACATCGGCGATGAAAATGCACCTAAGGGATAAGGTCCCATATGAGCATTAATGTCGTCTTTCGTGACATCCCAGACTAAATAAGTTGCTAGCACTAATAAAACAGCCAAAGCGACCCAAGTTAGTCTCCTTAAAACTTTTTCTGCATTTGAGGTTAGACGCAACACTGCAATGAAGAATAGGTTTACCGTTCCATAAGTCGGCAAGTTTAAATAAGTGTTGCCCATGATAAACCATGCAAGGGACGCTGGCGTACGTATAAGCCAAAATGGGCTAACGATAGCCATGCTTACCAAAAAAAATCCATAAACACGAACTGCCCAGGCCAATAGTTCTTGAGGAAAAGTTCTTGTAATCAAGTTTTAGGTTCCTTACTAGTCAAAAATGTGCTGAAGCGTCGATGATTGCTGAGCATTCAGGTGTTAACAGTCCCACAATTGGGTTGAAACAATCAAAGCTAACAGAAGAAATTGGTTGGGCATAGAGGAGTTTCCAGTTTAGGTTTAGGTCATCTTTGAAGTATGCCTCATGGCTTGGGACAGTTCTCATTTGACCGATAATTGTGGCATACCCTGTTCTAGTTATCTGAACTGCCGCTTCAACATAAATAGGTAATGCTCCGAGACATGCTGGATTTGACGAAGAAATCTTAAAACTGAAAGTGGCAGTATCTGCACCTACAGACCACACAGGATTGACTTGAATGTCAGTAAGAGGCGCTTGATACGTTGCGTATCCTGTGACAATGTTTGTAGCTGGATCATATGAAAGAACCTCTGTTTGACCAACAAAACGTGAGTAAGAAATACTTCGTAATTGCCAGTTCGCTATCACTTCTAACCAGACCTTAGATTTGCTCTGCGGAGCGTAAGCATCAAAAAGTCTATTATTGCCATTGAAAAGGTTCCCCGGCTTACCTAATAGATCGCAACCTCGGGGAATTGGAGCAAACCGACCTGGAATAAACGCATCATATTTAAAGTAAGACTTGTTGGGATAGTCAGAGCCATCACCTAACAAGAGCGGCCCGCTAAGAGCAAAGGTGCTTACAGCTCCGATTGCGAATGTTGGAGTAAGGGGCTGACCTAAATCAAGTGAATCCGAGTATGAATTGTCAACAAAAAATTGAACGTCGACGGTATTGCTGACATTCTGCAGGGCTAAGGTTATGTGATGGCTAGTTCCCGAGATGCCATTTACGGGGGACTGATCGAAAGTCATTGTCATTTCTGGGCTAGGGGTATCGAACCAGATCAAGTCAACGCTTGAATCTTTAGAAATGGCAGCCACTGGGCCTAACAGGTCATTTTCTTTCACGGGATAGGAAAGAATTTGAGTGTTTCCTTCCGAATCTGAGTAGACTCCGGAGAGCGGCAAATCGGATTTGCCCCCTTGTTCAGCGATGGCCAGAAGGACTTGATCAAGATTTTGCCCTGAACTGCCAGGTTGCTGTAAGGCTGAAGTTGGTAGCACGTCCGCAAATGCAGGCGAACCCGAAAAAGTTAGTGCTACAAGTACAAAAATAGAAATTTTCTTCAAAATTCCCCCTAATTAACTTCAAGAATAAAATTCACTAGAAACATATCACCGAATGGGGACAATTAATCTTACGAATGCTGCTTGTTACGACTTCGTTAGAAAGTCCCCGTTGGCTTTATCTTGGGCTAATAGAGCATTTGCTAGCCCTGGGTGCTTCTCAAGGGTTGGGTCTTGGTCATAAATAGCCTGGACCTGTTCTCTAACTTTCTGAATCAGTTCCTGATCGCGAAGAACTCTAAGCAGTTTCAAACTCGATTTACCTCCTGATTGAGTTGAACCTAAGACATCACCTTCACGTCTTAGTTCTAGATCGATTTCACTTAGCTTGAACCCATCATTAGTTGCAGCAACCGCTTTGACTCTTTCCATTGCTGGGCTATCTTCCTCTGCAGAGGTGAGCAGTAAACATAGACCAGGTAATCCACCACGGCCAACACGACCTCTGAGTTGATGGAGCTGAGAAACGCCAAATCTATCTGCATCTAAAATGACCATGGTGGTGGCATTAGGAACATCAACACCGACCTCAATGACCGTTGTTGAAACTAGGACATCAAGTTCTTTGTTAGCAAAGCTTGCCATCACCTCTGCTTTAGTTTCACTTGATTGTTTACCGTGCAACAAGCCGATACGAAGATCCTTCAGGTAAGGATTGGCTTGAAGGCTCTTAGCAACTGAAACAGCTGCAGCCAAAGGTCGCTTACTCTCGTGTTCGCTTTCTGGATCAAGTAGTTCCTTGTGATCATCAGAGTCATCAATCCTTGGACAAACCACAAAGGCCTGTCTACCGTTAGCAACCTCTTCAGCAATTCTTTGCCACACTCTTGCTACAAGTGCTGGCTGGCTATCCGTTACAACGTGCGAGGTGATCGCTTGGCGACCTTTAGGTAGTTGATCAAGGATTGAGATATCCAAATCACCAAATACTGTTACAGCAAGAGTTCTAGGGATAGGCGTTGCTGTCATGGTTAGAACATGAGGTGCTGTTTTACCTTTAAGTCTTAGAGCTTCTCTTTGCTCAACACCAAAGCGATGCTGCTCATCAATAACAATCAAACCCAAATCAAAGAACTCAACTTTCTCAGCAAATAATGCATGAGTACCAACAATGATCTTTGCTTTCCCAGAGACGATAGCCAGCATCGCACTCTTTCGTTCAGGTTGACTCATCTGACCGGTTAGCAAAGTCAGCCCAAGCTCTTTAGCTAAGCTCTCCCCTAAAGTTTTTTGAATTGACTGGTAGTGCTGACTAGCCAACACTTCTGTTGGAGCTAGTAAGGCTGATTGACCTTGGCTTTCAGCAACCGTAATCATTGCTCTAACCGCAACCAATGTTTTACCTGAACCAACTTCACCTTGCAGCAGCCTATTCATTGGATGACCACTGGCCATATCTTTAGCTATTTCATTACCGATGAGGACTTGCTTCTCAGTTAACTCAAAGGGCAAAGCCTTGTCAAAGCTCTCAAGAATTCCTTTAGCTTTAGCTTCACGAACCGAAGAGTGCTGATGTTTAGTCTCTAACCTAGTTTTGATAAGTGTTGCCTGAAGCATGAAGGCTTCATGAAATTTCAAAGTCTTTATAGCCGCTTGAGCTTCATTTAAGTTATTTGGTTGATGAACAAGTTTGATGGCTTTAGTTAGTGGCAGCAATCCTTCAGCTTCAATCAGTTCAGCTGGAATCTCATCATCAAGTTCAGGTAGTTGATCCAAGATGATTCGCATAGATCTTTGAATCATCCAGGTTGTGCAGGTTGATGTTGCGGGATAGATAGGGATAGGTAACTCTGCCCAAGCCTTAGCAACCTCATCCTCAATTTCGTCGTTGAATAAGGCATAGTCAGGGTGAGAAAGCTGCAACTTGCCGTTGAAACTTCCGATCTTGCCAGCCCAAAGACCTCTGGTTCCTGGAGTTAGTTTTTGTTTACGCCAAGCCTGGTTGAAAAAGGTTGCTGTAACAAAGCCTTTACCATCGGTGATCTTCACTTCAAGGATGGAACCAGCTTTACCTTTCATCCTTCGTTCATTCACATCAACGACATCGGCAATCAAAGTGGCTGCTTCACCGATCGGTATCTCATTGATGCTGGTTAGCTCTCCCCTAGATGAATATCTTCTTGGGTAATGCTGCAACAAATCAGCAACAGTCACTAACTCCAAATGCTTAGCCAGGCTCTTGGCGGTTTTATCGCCTAAGAGCCTATCTAGCGGAGTTGTTGGTAACAGCATGGTTAAATCTTCCAAGAGAACTTATCTAAGTTAGGCTAGCCACACTATGACGAGAATTATTGGTGGCATCGCTGGTAGCAGAACTTTAGCTTCCCCAGCCAAAGTCACAAGACCAACTAGCGACCGTATCCGCGAAAGCATCTATAACCGGCTAGCAGCACTAAACCTAATCGAAAATGCAGAGGTTTTGGATCTTTACGCAGGTACCGGTGCATTAGGACTTGAGGCAGCCAGTCGTGGAGCAAAGAAAGTTGTTCTAGTTGAACAACACAAGCAGGCTCTAGGTGGAATTATCACCAACATGAGAATGGTAAAGAGTGCTCTGCAAAAAGAAGATCTGGATGCAGATATCAGAGCTGAGGGTAGAAGCGTTGCCCAATACCTTGAGCACTGCGGAGACCGTTTTGACCTAGTTTTTATTGACCCGCCATATGAAGTTGACAACGAGGCTATATCAGCTGTACTTAGCAAGCTGGTTGAGGTACTAAACAAGGATGCTGTGGTTGTTCTTGAAAGATCCAGCAGATCAGAACAACCAAGCCTGCCTGAAGGATTATCCGTTACCGAAGAGAAATCCTACGGTGACACGATTGTTTACTGGTTGGCCAACTAGCAAAAGTAAACTGGTCAAATGATTGAACCAACAAAGACACAGTGGTCAAAAATCCAAACCATGGCTATAGCCAGGGCCTTTTCGATGCTCGGTTCAGAGCTAACCCTCTTCACATTAGTTTTCAGAGAAAAAGATAAAGGACCAGCAGCTGTTGCTGCATTGTTTATCGTTGGAACTTTACCTTCCATCGTCTTTGCTCCTTGGGCTGGAACCATTGCAGATCGTTTCAGCACTAAACAAGTAATTCCGATTCTTTCGGTAATCGGTGGTGCAGCCGTGTTTGCCCAAACCCAGAGACTAGACACCTGGGCCATTTTAGTTTTGTTGTTCATAGCAAATACTTGCGCTTCAGTGATTGGTCCTACTTGGGGAAAGTTAACCCCACTACTGGCAACCAAGGATGACTTTGGCCGTGCCATGGGAACCATTCAAACTTATTTCTCGATAGCCAGTTTGACTGGGCCTATCGTTGCTGGATTCTTGGTTCAGGCAACAGGCTTTGTTTGGACATTTGCAATCGATGGTTTCTTCACAACCATGATTGCCCTTCTACCTTTCATTGTTGGCGTCAACCATGCACCAGAAGCCCTCAAAGAAGGTGAGAAGACTCAAGTTATGGAAGGTTTCCGCTTCCTAATGAAGAATGCTCTTCTGCGTTCGCTTGTGATCTTGGTTTTTGCAATGGTGTTCTGCATGAGTGTTGTGAACGTGGGGGATATTTTCCTCGTGACGAACATCATGCATGCCAACGCATTTATCTACGGTGTTGTTGGATCATCTTTCATGATTGGAACCTTGCTCTTTAGCGTGATTGCTGGAGCCAAGAAAGTTTCTATGCGCACAGAACTAAACCTCCTAGGTATAGGCCTTGGAGTTCTATCCATTTCAGCTTTAGGTGTTGGTTTATCCCCTAACTACTGGGTAATGATTCCTATTTGGTTCATTGCTGGTGTTGGTAACGCAACTATCAACAGCTACGGTGTTGGAATGATGATCAAGGTAACACCGCATGATGTTCAGGGACGTGTGTTTGCAGCCTTTGGTGCAATCATTTCTGTAGCGAGCATCGGTTCCATGTCAATCGCGGGTGGCTTGATTGGCGCTTTCGGCGTTCGTGAAGTCTTTATCGTTGCGGGAGCTTTAGCCTTTACCGGCTTTGCGGTGCTATTCCCAACTGTTTATAAAGAACAGTTGAAGATTATTAAAGCGAACGCTTAGGTTCACCAATATATAGCTGCTGAGGGCGGCCAATCTTGGTTGCTGGATCGTGGTTCATTTCACGCCAGTGAGAAATCCAACCCGGAAGTCTTCCCATAGCAAATAGTGCTGTGAACATGCGGGTTGGGAAACCCATCGCCTTGTAGATAACACCTGTATAGAAGTCAACGTTCGGGTAAAGCTTTCTTGAGATGAAGTATTCATCGGCTAGGGCTGCTGCTTCTAGTTCTTTAGCAATATCTAGCAATGGATCTGAAACACCTAGGTCAGCAAGAACTTTATCTGCAGTTGCTTTAACGATGGTCGCTCTTGGATCCATGTTCTTATAAACACGGTGACCAAAGCCCATAAGCTTCACGCCATCTTCTTTGTTCTTCACACGGTTGATGTATGTCTGAACTGATTCACCTGAATCACGAATGTGTGCAAGCATCTCCAGAACAGCTTCGTTAGCTCCACCATGAAGCGGACCAAACAGCGCTGACACACCAGCAGAAACAGATGCAAACAAGTTAGCCTGCGATGAACCAACTAGACGAACTGTTGATGTTGAACAGTTTTGCTCGTGATCTGCATGCAAAACAAGAAGCGTGTCTAGTGCTTTGGTTACAACTGGGTTTTGAATGTAATCTTCAGCCATGTTGCCAAAACACATTCTGATGAAGTTCTCAACATAACTTAGCGAGTTATCCGGGTATAGCAGTGCTTGACCTAGAGAGTTCTTATGTGAATAAGCAACTAGAGTTGGAAGCTTGGCTAAAAGACGAACTGTTGAAAGTTCAACCTGAGCTTCATCGTGTGGGTTTAGTGAATCTTGGTAGAAAGTTGAAAGAGCAGAAACTCCAGCCGAAAGAACAGACATTGGGTGAGCGTTCTGCGGCATTGAGTGGAAGATGTTCTTTAGATCTTCGTGGATAAGAGTGTGTCTTCTAAGACGTTCATCCCACTGAGCAAGCTCTTGGGCATTTGGCAGTTCACCATAAATTAGAAGGTAAGCAGTTTCAACAAAGCTCTTCTGTGAAGCTAGCTGTTCAATAGGGTAACCACGGTAACGAAGAATACCTTCGTCGCCATCAATGAAAGTAATACCGGATCTAGTGCTTGCGGTGTTTACAAAACCAATGTCGAAAGAGTTCAGACCAGTCGTGGCATTTAGTTTAGAGAAGTCAATTACCGAGTCACCATCGGTTGATGAAATGATTGGGAAATCCGCAGTTCCACCAGGGTAATTAAGGGTTACTTTCTGGTCGTTCTCAGTTGACAATGCCTACTCCTGTTTTATTTACTGCTTTAACCCTAGGGCATTAGTTAGCCTTGAGGCACCTTCGGCAATATTCTCATCGGTTGCAGTTATCGAGAATCTTACGAACTTACTTCCTTCACCTTCATAGAATTCACCCGGAACAACTAGAACTCCAAGTTCAGCCATCTTCTGAACGGTTTCCCAACAGTTCTCCCCTAGGGTCGCCCAAAGGTATAGCCCAGCCTCAGAATCCGCTATCTCAAAGCCGTAAGCCTTAACTGCTTCAAGCAATACTTCACGACGCTTGCGGTAAATCTCACGCTCGATCTGGACATGCTCATCGTCTCCTAGCGCAACAGTGACCGCTTTCTGAACCGGTGCAGGCATAATCAAACCCGAGTGCATACGGAGGTTCACTATACCTTTAGCAAGCTTGGCATCTCCTGCAACAAAAGCTGCTCGGTAACCAGCGAGGTTTGATTGCTTAGACAAAGAATAGAAAGCTAGAAGATTCTCGTGAGAACCACCACAAACTCTCGGGTCTAAAACTGATGGGATGATCTCATCAGACCATCTTCCCCAACCAAGTTCTGCGTAGCATTCATCAGATGCTAAAACAGCACCTAGTTCACGAGCCTTGGCAACTGCTTTAGCAAAGTTTGCAACATCTAAAACTTTTCCATCAGGGTTACCTGGTGAGTTAATCCAAACCAGCTTGGTGTTTGCTGGCCATTTCTCTGGATCATCTTCACTGATAATTTCACAGTTAGCCAAAGCAGCACCAACAACGTAAGCCGTGTATGCAACTCTTGGTTGAATCACAACATCACCGGGGCCAAGGCCTAACATCAAAGGAAGAAAAGAAATCATTTCTTTAGAGCCAATAGTTGGGAAAACCTGATCGGTGGTTAGTTCAACATTTCTTCTTCTTTTAAACCAAGAAACAATCGCTTCTTTAAGCTCAGCTGAACCTGCTGTTGTTGGATACCCCGGTGCGTTAGTTGCGGAATCGAGAGCATCTTGAATAATCTTTGGGGTTGGGTCAACTGGAGAGCCAACAGATAAATCAACTATGCCTTTTGGATTTGAACGTGCGATGGCTTCGTAAGGTTTGAGTTTTTGCCAAGGATACTCTGGCAAACGATCAAACATGTTATTCGCCTTGAGGTGGAAGTGCTGAGACCACCGGGTGATCTCCAGCGATAGGTCCCATCTTGGCAGCGCCGCCAGGTGAACCTACGCTACTGAAAAACTCAACGTTGGCTTTGTAATAGTCAGCCCACTGAGCTGGAAGATCATCTTCATAGAATATAGCTTCAACAGGACAAACAGGCTCACACGCTCCGCAGTCAACACACTCATCTGGGTGGATATAGAGCATGCGGTCACCCTCATAGATGCAGTCAACAGGACACTCAGCGATACAAGCTTTGTCCTTCACATCAACACAAGGTAGGGCGATAACGTAAGTCAATTCAAATGTCCTTTTCTCTAACTCAATTATCTACTTAGAGATGGGTCTTGGTGCGTTTTGCACGCCATTTGGCGAAACTAATTCTTGGGAATACTGCAGCTAAACCACAGATCAGCATGGCACACCAGATATACCGATTGCCATATTTGTCATCTGCGATAAAGGCACCAAATATGTGATCTCTAGATAGGAACCAGATAGCGATAGTCATACCCGCGTTCAAAAGATAGAGAGCACCACGAGAGTTACGCCAAGTTCTTAGACCAAAAGCAATAGAAGCTGTTGCACCGAGAGCCAAGTAAAGACCTAGTGGTGAGTGCCTATCGTTATCGGCAAGGATGTTATGAACATAAGCACCTGCATAGCCAAGCAATAATCCAAGTGGTAACCCAAATAGCGCTCTAAAGACCGGCTTGAACCAAGGCATCACGTTTGGGCTAGCTAGCCTTAGACGCTCTGGCATATCGAATCTAAATTCAACTCCATCGGCAACCGAGTATGTATCTCTCTTGATAGTTACCTGTGAAGCGTGAGCTGAAAGGGCTGCTTTTTTGAGTTCTGCAGTTTTCTCTCCCCCGATAGCAACTGTTGCTCGCTCACCTGGTTCAGCGATAACCCAGAACTTAGTTTTACGACCAGCGGTTAGTTTTCTAAATTGACGTAGAGCCATCGCTGTTGCATCGAAAGTCTTCTTGTGATCCGGGTGACCGTAACCACCTTTTGAGTTATAGGTAATAACTGCATCAGGTTTGAAAGATCTCATTACCTGCAGAATGTCATCGGCGATTACCGGAGTTGAAACCGCTGTTAGCGACATTTCATCGAGTTTGGCTGGAGTGGTTGGTGTTCCTAGGTTTCCAATTCTCATACCACTATCCAGATATGCTCTGGTCCCGGCAAACTTGAAGTTCTTCACGCCAAGAGCTGCCATAGCATTCTTTAGCTCGCCTGCTCTAAATGCACCCATGGCAGCTCGGTTAGCTTCTAGGGCCTTTAGCTCTTCAAGTTTGACTCGACCACGCTCACCTCTGGTTAGGGTTAGCAGAAAAACTTCAGCACCACGAGAGATGGCATCAGCCATCACGTGAGCAGTTTGCAATGACTCATCGTCTGGGTGCGCATGCACCAACAGGATCTTCTTAGCGGTGAATCTTTGTTTAGCCATAAGAAAAACCTTAGTTTAGAAATACCCTCTCTTGACCTTGTTTCAGGCAGGTAGTAGATTTAGTTAGGTAACCCTAACTTCGAGTGGTCTGATAACCATCGCGAAAGGCAAGAGTGCTAGCTAATTTCCTGATTGGCCTAAGAGAAGGCCTAGAAGCTTCTCTAATCGTAGGCATTCTGGTCGCATATTCCCTCAAAACCGGCTCCCCTAACGCAGTCCGAAGAATCCTCTTTGGAACCGCCTTAGCGGTCCTAGTCTCTATTTCTGTTGGTTTTGCCCTAGCCGAGTTCGTTGCTGTTGTTCCTGAAGGAACCAACGAACTCATCTCCGGACTTGCATCTATTACCGCCATGATCTTTGTTACATGGATGATCTTCTGGATGTCTAAACAGTCCCGATTCATGAAGTCCAAGCTACAAGCCCAGGTCGATAACTCAAACACAAAGACCTTCACCCTGGTCGCGGTTGCCTTCCTAGCGGTTATTCGCGAAGGTATTGAAACATCAGTATTCATCTGGAGCGCTTCAAGAGCAACCGGTCCAGATACCAACCCATTACTAGGAGCAGCTCTAGGACTAATAGTGTCTGCGATTATTGGTTACCTTGTTTACAAAGGTTCAGTGAAACTCAACCTGCAGTTGTTCTTCAAATACACAGGCTTATTCCTGATTATCGTTGCAGCCGGAATTTTGGCTTATGGTGTTGGCGAACTGCAAGAAATAGGTTGGCTACCATTCCTAAATCAAACTGCCTACGACCTAACCGGCATAATCACTGATGGCAGTGCTCTGGATACTCTGCTACGAGGAACAATTAGCTTCAACTCGGCTCCAACCATTTTGGTTAGCGCAAGTTGGGTAATCTATGTTGCTATCGTTGGCTGGCTATACCTGAAGCCTAAAAAGAACTAAGCGTTTTCGTTTGCACGCTTCTTGTTAGCTAGTAATCTGGCACGAAGAGTTGGGTCAAGCTCAACCTTACGAATACGAGTTGCTTCAGGAGTAACCTCAACACACTCGTCTTCTCTAGCGAACTCTAAACACTCTTCCAAAGAAAGCTTCTTAGGTGGAGTTAGCGCCTGGAATTCATCAGATGAAGATGCACGCATGTTAGTTAGCTTCTTCTCTTTAGTGATGTTGATATCCATGTCATCAGCTCTAGAGTTCTCACCAACAACCATTCCTGCATAAACCTCACTGGTTGGCTCAACGAAGAACGATCCACGCTCTTGCAGTGCAATCATCGCGAACGGTGTTGCAACACCAGCACGGTCAGCAACAAGCGAACCGTTAGTTCGGGTAACAATTTCTCCAGCCCAAGGCTCGTAGCCTGCTGAGATGGCGTTAGCAATTCCGGTTCCCTTGGTTGAAGTTAGGAACTCAGTTCTAAAGCCGATAAGACCACGAGATGGAACAAGGAATTCCATTCTCACCCAACCGGTTGAGTGGTTAACCATGTTCTTCATGCGACCCTTGCGAGCAGCAAGCAACTGGGTCATAGCACCTAAGAACTCTTCTGGAACGTCAATGGTTAGATCTTCAACTGGCTCGTGGAGCTTGCCATCAATCTTCTTGGTGACCACCTGAGGCTTACCAACGGTTAGTTCATAACCTTCACGACGCATCTGCTCAACCAAGATGGCTAGAGCAAGTTCACCACGTCCCTGAACTTCCCAAGCATCAGGACGTTCAGTTGGCAAAACTTTGATAGATACGTTACCGATAAGTTCACGGTCCAAACGATCCTTCACCAAACGAGCGGTAACCTTGGCTCCCTTAACACGACCAGCCATAGGTGAAGTGTTAATACCAATGGTCATAGAGATAGCAGGGTCATCAACTTTGATTAGCGGTAGTGCTCTAATGTCATTTGGATCTGCAAGAGTTTCACCGATGGTGATCTCTTCAATACCGGCAACCGCAACAATGTCACCCGCAGTTGCTGAGTCTGTTGGGAATCGATCCAAAGCTTTGGTCTTTAGAAGTTCCGTAATCTTCACATTCTGAGTGGTGCCATCCTGGCGAACCCAAGCGACCTGCTGGCCCTTACGAATAGTTCCATTGAAGATACGAAGAAGTGCAAGACGACCCAAGAAAGGTGAAGCATCAAGGTTAGTAACGTGAGCCTGCAAAGGAGCTTCATCGTCATAAACCGGTGCTGGGATGTGCTTCAAGATAGCAGCGAATAACGGCTCAAGGTCTTCGTTGTCTGGAAGAGTTCCATCGGCAGGCTTGTTTAGGCTGGCACGACCATTACGACCAGAAGCATAAATAACTGGAAGGTCCAAGATTGCATCAACATCAAGATCTGGAACATCTTCGTGAATGTCTGAGGCAAGACCCAAAAGCAAGTCGTGAGTCTCTTCAACAACTTCATCAATACGAGCATCAGGACGGTCAGTCTTGTTTACTAGCAAGATAACCGTCAGGTTAGCTTCCAAAGCCTTACGCAAAACGAAACGAGTCTGAGGTAGCGGACCTTCAGAAGCGTCAACAAGAAGAACAACGCCGTCAACCATCGATAGACCACGTTCAACTTCTCCACCGAAGTCAGCGTGACCTGGGGTGTCAATAACGTTGATGGTGATTTCTTTACCATCAGCACTAGGGCCCTTGTAAGAGATAGCAGTGTTCTTAGCAAGGATAGTAATACCCTTTTCGCGCTCAAGATCCCCTGAGTCCATGATGCGCTCACCCAAGTTGGCGTGATCACCGAATGAACCTGTTTGACGAAGCATGGCGTCAACCAAAGTGGTCTTACCGTGGTCAACGTGAGCAACAATAGCTACGTTACGAATATCGTCTCTTGAGACTTGGGCCATTTAGGGGTCCTTTGGGCATAGTGAAACGACTAAAAATAATCGCTCTAGGGATTTATTGGGCGATGAACCCGATTGGTTAAAGTCTAACCGAGGCCGGTCAAAAACCCACCTCGGTTAGCTAAAGAGATTTACTTGCCGATTTTAGCTAGAAGCTTGGCACGAGCCTCGCGGCGCTTCTTCTGCTCTGCTGGGTTAGGAACAGGAACAGCAGCGAGAAGGCTCTGAGTGTATAGCTCTTGAGGGTTGTTCAAGATCTGGTCACGAGGGCCAATCTCAACCAACTTACCGTTCTGCATAACAGCAATACGGTGAGCAAGGATGTCAACCACACCAATATCGTGTGTGATGAACAAACAAGCGAACTTTAGGCTGTCCTGAAGTTCCTGCAAAAGCTCAAGGAAACGAGCCTGCACAGATACGTCAAGGGCTGAAGTTGGCTCGTCCGCAATCAAAAGATCTGGAGATAAAGCCAAAGCACGAGCAATACCAACACGTTGCTTCTGACCACCAGAAAGCTCGTGAGGGTAACGGTTACGGTATGAACGTGGAAGTTCAACAGAATCTAGAAGATCTTCAACTCTTCTGTGAAGTTCTTCACCCTTAGCTTCGCCAGCAAGGAACAAAGGTTCACCAATGCTTTCACCGATAGGTAGACGAGGGTTCAAAGATGATGCAGGGTCTTGGAAGACGATACCGGTGTGCTTACGGATCTCTTTCAAATCGCGAGGCTTCGCGCCACCGATCTCATTACCCAAAATCTTGATTGAACCTGAGTGAACCGGCAGAAGACCGATAGAAGCACGACCAACAGTGGTCTTACCAGAACCAGACTCACCAACCAAACCTAGGATTTCACCAGGCTTGATGTCAAAGCTGATGTCATCAACAGCGCGGAAAGCTGGAACACGTCCACGCTTTGGATACTCGATAACCAAGTTGGTAACTTCAAGAACAGAGTCAGCCTTCTTGGCCTCAGCAGCAAGAGTTCTAACTTTGACAGAGCCCAACTTAGGAACAGAAGCCAACAAAGACTTTGTGTATGGGTGCTGAGGGCGATTAAAGATGTTGTCAGCTGAATTCTCTTCAACTGTTAGACCGTCCTTCATAACCAAGATACGGTCAGAAAGGTCAGCAACCACTCCCATGTCGTGGGTGATCAAAAGAACAGCTGAATTCAACTTGTCTTTCAAACCACGCATAAGATCTAGGATTTCAGCCTGAACAGTTACGTCCAGAGCCGTAGTCGGCTCGTCAGCAATCAAAAGTGCAGGGTCACACGCAAGTGACTGAGCGATCATTGCACGCTGACGCTGACCACCTGAGAGCTGGTGAGGATATTTGTCAAAAGAAGCCTCAGGGTTAGGAATTTCAACCATTCCAATAAGTTCAATAGCACGATCACGAGCCATGTCTGGACCCATATCGAAGTGGGTTCTAAGAACTTCAACAATCTGAAAACCAATTGTGTAAACAGGGTTCAGAGCGGTCATAGGCTCCTGGAAGATGTAAGCAACTTCCTTACCGCGGAACTTACGCAAAGTGGATACCGGCTGGTTTAGAAGCTCTGTGCCCTTAACCTTGACGCTACCTGAACTTCTAGCGTTACCAGCAAGAAGGCCCATAAGACCCATAGCTGTGGTTGACTTTCCAGAACCAGACTCACCTACGATAGCCAAAACCTCACCGGCAGCAACCTCGAAGTTCATGTCGATAACTGCTGGATACCAGACGCCGTCAACCCAGAACTCCACGTTGAAGTCTTTAACTTCAAGGATGGCATCCTGGTTTGATTTTTTGGTTAGATTAGTCGCCATGATTATTAGGCACCTTTCGTAGTGTTTGAACTTACAAAATTGAATTCTTCGCTTGGGGTATTCTGTGTTGCATGACCAATAAGTATGTTTACAGACCTAGAAGTAGCTGGATTTACTTCAGCATCCTGGCAGCAATTGAACTGAGCGTAATCATTGGTTTCGCTGTCGCTGGCAAAACTCAGGAGACCATCGTTAGTCTGATCAACAGCGCAGCAGCTGACATTCTTTGCTACGTCTTTGTCGTCAAGCCCAAGCTTGTTCTCAGTGACGAACAGATTGACATCGTCAACCCTTTTCAAAAGATCAGCATCGGCTGGCATCGCGCTATCGATTTCGACACCAGATTTACTTTCAAGGTTGAAACTAACGAAGGAACCTTCAGCGCTTGGGCCGCCACAGCACCCGGTCGATACAGCACTAGAAGAATCCACGAATCCGATTTCAAAGGCACTGGCCTCGAAAGTAGAAAAGTGATCTCCCCCAGCGCAGCACCCGGAGCTGATAGTGGTGTTGCTCTGATCTTGTCCCTCAAACGCAAGAGCGAGGCTTTGAACGCTGGTAGCGCTCTCGGCCATCTGACTAAGAGCTACGACTGGCTTGCACTGGCAATTACCATTGCCAGCACAGCAGTTCTGCTCTATAACCTCATGCATTAAAGTTCCTCTAATTACTTACCTGGACGGCTCTTCGCAGCTTCTAGCTGGAAGTCCTTGCGCTTAATGCGACGGCGTTGACGAGGGTCGAACGCGTCACGTAGACCATCACCAACGAAGTTGATGCTCAACGCAATAAGAATGATGATCACACCAGGCCACCAGAACAACCAAGGTGCAACTGTGAAAGCATCTTGATACTGGTTGATTAGAGTTCCCAACGAAACGTCAGGTGCCTGAACACCAAAGCCAAGGTATGAAAGACCTGTCTCAGTCAAAATCGAACCTGCCAAAAGCAAAGTAACAGACACGATAATCACACCGATAGCGTTAGGCAGAATGTGCTTGAAGATGATTCTTCGGTTAGAGGCGCCAGCAACACGAGCGGCATCAACGAATTCGCGCTCACGAAGAGACAAGAATTCACCTCTCACCAAACGAGCTAAACCAGTCCAAGAGAACAAACCAAGGAAGATAGCCAAAGCAAAAACACCCAGGTTACCAACGCGGAATCCAATAACAGCACCGATCAAGATTGCTGGAATAGTGATGATGAAGTCTGTGAAACGCATCATGATTGCGTCAATCCAGCCACCGAAGAAACCAGAAACTGCACCCATGATGGTTCCAAGAAGTCCACCTAGACCACCAATGATGACCATAACCATCAAAGAAATTTCAGCTCCACGGCTCACAAGGGCAAAGTAGTCCAGGTGAAGTGGGTCTAGACCCATTGGGTGAGCCCAGCTTGGGTCTCCGGCACCAGAAGCGGCAGTGATGTCTCTAATTGTGTAAGGCCACCATCCCTGCCAGTTGATTGGGTTCTTCTCAGTTCCTAGGTGAATACCTGAAGCCGAATACATGAACAAGGTGAAGAAGATCATGAAGATCAAACCGGCAACAGCAGGCTTGTGCTGCATGAAGCGACGGCGAATGATCTGACCTTGGCTTAAACCTTCAGTCTCTCTGTTAGCAATTGCGTTTTCGCCAACAGTGGTTGACTCTTTAGCTACGTTCTTATCTTTTTTGCTAGCCATTTGTCTTACTTCTTTCCAATGCGAATGCGAGGGTCAAGTGCGGAATAAATAATGTCCGCTGCAAGGGTTGCCATGACAGCCAAGAAGGAGGTAATGGCAAAAGTACCCATGAGCAGCTTCAAGTCTTGAGTTTGAATAGCTACGTTGAACAAGCTACCCATACCGTGCCAACCGAATACAGATTCTGTGATGATAGCTCCACCCAAAATACCTGCGATGTCAAAAGCAACAAGTGTGGTTAGAGGAATCATTGCGTTACGAAGTGCGTGACGAAGAATAACTTCACGCTCTGCAAGACCTTTAGCTCGAGCAGTTCTGATGTAGTCCATGTTTAGAACTTCAAGCAGTGAACCACGAGCGTATCGAACGTAGCCTGAGAAACCAACCAGGGTTAGCGCAATAGTTGGAAGAGCAACGTGAACCAAGCTGTCCAAAGTAATCATCCAGAAATCGGTGGTCTGCAGCAAAGTGTTCATAGGACCAACAGTTTGAACTGGACGTCCATCAACCGCTGGATCGGTCATGTATGAGTGCCAGGTTTGCATTAGCCGGTCAACGACCGTCAACATAGAGGTCAAGAATGCAACCAAAATCGAAACTCGGATTACGGGACCCTTGTCAATCTTGGTAAAGAAGAATCCAACAAAGTAGGCAACTGCCAACATAACCAAGCAAACAGCAAGCAACTGAGGGAAGCCAGCGCTGGCTGGAACAAGCGCGCGGAATGGGTAATACATGATTACAGCCAAAGCCGCTGAGGTTAGACCTGCATAAAGCGCTCTGCGGTTGTGCATACCTGCAAATACATAAGTAAGGCCATAAGCCAAACCAACACCACAGACTCCAATAACAAAGATTCCAAGGCTAGGGTTAAGCGCCCAACGTGTCTGGTCAATGTAAATCAAAATACCTGAAGTAACTGCAAAACCAGATGCCCAAGTGATCAAAACTCTCTTACGAGAGCCACTGACGAAACCAGCCAGAACAACACCGACTATGGCAGCGATAACTAGCATTGCCAAGTAATTTATTTTTGGATCCTGAAGGTAGTCGTTGAAGCTAATAGCAAGGAACTGCTTTAGAAGAACTGCTACCCAGAAGATTGGGAGTGAGAACAAAAGGAAAACGGTAAAAGTCATTGTGTAGTCAAGACGTGAGTACTGACGAATCGCACTAATAACACCTAGGGTGATACCGAGCACGATGGCAAGAACAGTTGAAGTCGTTAGTAGACGAACAGTCGTCGGCACTGCAGATGCAATCTCATCCAAGACAGATCTGCTCTGGCGAGTTACACCAAGATCGAAGTGACCGATGAATCCACCAAGCACCCCTTTAAGCCACAAGAAGTAACGAGCAGGAGGCGGAACATCCAATTGCAACTGAGCCGTTAGCTGAGCTATCAACTTCTCTTTGTTAGGCGCAGTTGATTCAGCAAGACCCAGAAGCGGGTCACCCGCATATGCCTCAAGGTTGTAAGTAATGAATGTCGATCCAAACAGAATCATCACTGCGATGGCGACTCTTCGTGCGATGTAAGCGAGCAATTTATTTCTCGATTCTTTCCCGGCGGGCGGCTTAGCCCATTCTCTGAAAAAGTATAGCCGATGGCACTAAAGCCAAGCCAGATATTGAACTGTAGTGGAAGTTAAAAAAGTCTTGGTGGAACCCCGAAGGATCCCACCAAGACCTTTAGTTATTTACTAAATCTTAGTTACTAGAACTAGGGATTTAGTATGACCACTGCCAGTAGTTCCAAACGATGTTTGGTACTAGAGGAGATGGCTTAACATTCTTTAGATCGCTGTTGTACGCAGCAACACCAGCCCACTGGTATAGAGGAACAGACCATGCGTTTGCATAGATTGCCTTCTCAGCAGCTAGGTAGGTAGCTGACAACTGTGCAGCAGTCAAGCTACCTTCTAGAGCGTGGGTTGCAGCATCCACAGTAGCGTCGTTCCAACCGTAGTGGTTGTTAGAGCCGTCACTCTGGAAGTTCGCGTTGGTACCAGTCTGGCTAACAGATGATGGTGCCCATGCGAATACGTGTGCGTCGTAGTTGTTACAGTTCAACTGAGTTGACCATGCAGCGTTACCTGTGCGTGAAACGTTGAATCCGGCCTTAGCTGCTTCGGTAGCAATAAGAGCGTTTTCACCGATACGACGTGCATTGTTTCTGAACAACATAGTTACGTCAACTGAGTTTGAGCCAGCAGCAGCACTTGGGTAGTACTTCTTAACTAAAGCAAGAGCCTTAGCTGTGTTAGCAGTACGCTGTGCGTCTGTGGTATCAATGAAGTTACTGATACCGCTGCTCTTCACTAGACCAGCGTAAGCCTTGTTAGCAGGTAGCAAGAAGCTACTGTTCAAGACTGCAGACTGAGCTGTTGAAGATGGGTCGAACAACTGAGCGATTTCTAGGTTAGCAATTGCCTGGCGAGGAACAGTTAGCAAGAATGCTGTACGAAGATCCTTAGCACGTTGGCTGTTACCAGCAAACGGACCAGTGTAAGTGCTAGGGCAGCTGTTAGTGTACTGGTCTGGCCATGTGTTTGAAGTACCTACACGAAGGTCTAGGTGCTCGTAAGTCATGGTAGTAGTAGTAACAGTTGTAACGCCTGAGTAACCCTTTAGCTGTGCGTAAATCGCAGAGGTTGGCTGACCATCGTAAACGTCGACTTCACCGTTGTTCAATGCTGTAGCAGCTGCAGCTTCGCTGAAGCCGTACTTGTAAACGATTGTGTCTACGTTTCCAGTGATAGCTGGTCCGTCGTTGTATAGCGCGTTGCGTGTAAGAGTACATGAAACGTTGTCAACACAGTTAGAAATCTTGTAGCCACCGTTGCTGATTAGAAGCAATGGGTTGGTTGAAGAGTTAACAGTTGTGATGTTGAAAGCAGTGCTCCACTTGGTACCAATCTTCTTTAGAAGAGCCTGAGCTGCATCCTTAGCGTCCTGGCAGTCTTGATCTAGATCCGCACCAGTTCCACAGTCATCGATAGCTGCATAGAATGCATCCTCGAAAACGTTCTTGTAAGAAGCGTTTGTGCGAACAGTCTGAAGAGCCTTCTTACCCTTAGCCAATGCAACCAAAGCGTGAACTGGAGATGGACCAGGGCCCAAAATTGCCCAGTCAGGCTGGAATGAATCGTACTTAACGGTAACTGAGTAGTTGTCGTCGCTTAGGTCAACTGAGGTAGCTGTTGTGTGTGAGTCGTAAGGACCACCGTAGCTTCCAGAGTCGAACTTCGGCGCAACATTTGTGTCACCTAGACCAGCTTTTAGAGAGTAATCGCTGCTAGCTAGGATGTGGCTTAGAAGTAGGTCCTGACCGGTAATTAGAGTACCGTCTGACCACTTAAGACCCTTTTTGATTGTGTAGGTAACTTCGAAGTCACCTGTAACGTTCTTTGTGATCTTGTAAGTACCAAACTTGGTGTTACGAACTAGGTTTCCACCATTGTCGTAGTATGCAAAGCCCATGCCGGTTGGGTAAACGACATCGGTGTTTGTAACCAAGTTAGTTGCTGGTGTGCTTGGGTTTAGAGAGCTCAAAGCTGAGGACTCGTAAACAGTCACAGAGGTTTTGGTTGCAGCGTTCGCTGGAGTCAGGCTAAGGCCTGCGAATCCAAGGACCGAAGCAGCCAGTAGGGCAGCGCCCTTAACCAGACTATTCTTCATTATTTCTCCTTGTTAAAGTAGGAACAAAATAGGCCAAAAATGGCTTTTAACCCACATGTTCCTGGGGTGCTAAAACTCTACAACTAAATACCGACATCTGATATGGGATAACCCCCAAATCGTTACATTTCTTTACAAACCCGAAACAATTGAAAATCAGCCAAAATAAGGGATTTAGAGCCTTTCTGGCTAACTGGTAATCTGATGCTGAAGATTCAAGGCTCACAAAGCTAAAAAAGTGAGCACCAACCCGCAATAGACACTATTTAGAGGGACATTTATGAGATCTACAGGAAAATCGAGAATTGCTTATTTGGCCGCCGTTTTGGCTGCTACTTCCCTGCTACTTTCAGGATGTTCCGCTGGAGGTTATGGCTCTAATTCGTTCCCGAATACGACTACATACCTCTATAAAAAATTCACCAATGGCCAGTTCATAGCACCATATAAAAAGAATCAGCCGGATATGGGTGCAACACTCGAAGCCATGATTGCTTTGAGTGCCGTTGGATATGGAAAAGATAAGCAGACCAAAGCTATCGAGTGGATTAAAAAGAATCCTGACCTATTAATGAGTAACGGTTTTAAAGGGGAATTCGTTTTCGCTTCACACGCACTTGGTTTTTCAAATGACCCATCGGTTAAATCAGCTTTAACAAAACTAGAATCCGCTATCGAACCGGATTATTCAATCCACAATTCCACTAACTATGAAACCTGTTGGGTAATTCTAGGTTTAGTGGCCGAAGGTAAAACGGATCTTGCAAACAACATTGCTTTGCGTTTAACAGAGCTGGCTGAATTGGATGGTGGATATAAATATCTCACCGGAGATAGTCAGTATGAAGAGTCTGCTGACGTAACTTCTTTCATGATTATCGCTGTTGGTGCAACTAGCGGGTTTGGATCGAGCCAAGATGAGGCAGCGAAAACTTTCGCAATAGGTCGAGCCAAAAACTGGCTCTTGAATAACCTTCACGGCTCAGACCGTTGGGTTGCCATGGGCGGCGATGACATGGCTGGAACCGCTTACGCCATAAGTGCTCTAAATTCTTTAGGCGTTGAGGTGACCCCGTATTTCAACTGGTACACAAAGCAAATTCATCAAAAAGATTTTGGTGTCATTGCTCCGTGGAGCGATCCAGATAGTGACCTTCTTACCACTACACAATCAATCTTGGCTCTAAACAAATTGAGTTTCTTAGACATCTTGAAGCACATGAATAACTAGCAAATGAGACTCTTCGTTCGCTTAGCTCTTATTGGTTTAGTGTTGCTGGTTTTTGTTGGCTTCATATTGAATCAAGGCCAGCACTAACTTTCGTTAATGCCAGCCTTGAAACTCTTAAAATCTTTTGACTATACAGTTGGGTAGAAAGCCAAAAGGATTGTTGTTACAAGTGAAACAACAAGCAGCATCACACCGTTCTTGTATGTGTACTTAATTTCTTTTCTTGCAATGTGAACAATGTTTGCAAGAACCATAACCAAAGTTAGACCAGCACCGGCTAGTACACCCCAGATCAGAGCCCAGTCAAAGTTGAAAACTGTAACTGCAAGCGGTGCCAAGATAACTCCAAGACCACCTAGTAGTTCAGCAAGACCAATGAATTTGGTGGTTCCCTTAGGAGCCTTAGCTACCCAACCCCAGCCAGCTTCAAGAAGCTTGGCAGCTGGGGTCTGCAGCTTGTGCATTCCAGCCTTGGTGAATGCAAATGCGGTGAAGCCAGCGAAGGCTAGGGAAACAATGATCAATAAAACGTTCATATTTGTTCTTTCTATTAGTTTGAGTCAGGTTTAGACTGCTATTAGTAAAGCACCACTTGACTAGATTAGTCAAGTACCCCTTTACTAAGCGTGTCGAAGAAAGAGTACTAATGGAAATCAAGGTTCATGCCGAAAGGACCAACGACGGTTGGCAGGCTGAAGTACCTGGGCCTAACGGCTTCACCGTTACCGCACGCCGACTAGACCAATGCAAGGACCTGGTTGCCGATCGCATCAAGACTCTTGAAGAGCAAAAAGGCAATAAAGAAGTTTGTGAAGTTGTCGTCAAAGTTGAAGCTGAACTTCCAGGAATCATTTGCGATCTTGAAGCAGCAAAAATCAAGATGCAAGAAGCACAAAAACTTCAAGACGAAGCATCATCAGAAATTAGAAACGTTGTTAGCAGAATGCGCGATGAAGGTCTAACCATGAGAGACATCGCAGTATTACTAGGAGTCTCCCCTCAACGGGTAGCTCAACTAATTAGCTAAGAAAAACTATTTAGAATCCTTTTCACACCAATGGGTGTCAATTCCATAAGTTAAGTGCTTACCTGGAGCACAACTAGTTTTGTCGCTTGAAAACAATGCGACAGCGCCAACAAGCAAAACAATTGCAAGGATTGCAAGTGTCCCCCTCAGATCTGGATTACTAATCTGAACTGGTGCGATAAAACGAACACTTTTTTCTGTAACAAGCATTAGACACATAAACACCAAAACACAAATCGCCAAGCCAATCAGTGCATAGAAGCTGTAAAGGTTTATGTAATAGGTTCCTTCTCTAAACATGTTGCAATCTTGAAAAGAATCACACCTAGGGATAGTCGCTGGCATAGATAGAAAATTAATAAGCGCAGCAATAAATAAACCTGCGGCACATACAGATGCTCCCCTGATTAGAAACGTATTTGTTTTTTTAGTCATATCCCCTCGAATCTCTTGAAACCACAATACAACTTCATTACCCCAAACCACTAACAATCCTCGTGCTGTTAGCATTTTGATGTGATTGACCCTAAACCACTTTGGAACTTCGACGACCCTAAAAGTTCACAACTAAAGTTTGAACAACTTGCTGAAGCGGCAACAGACATAAAAGACAAAGCAATCCTGCTGACTCAGGTAGCTAGAGCTCTAGGTCTTCAAGGTGAACATCAAAAGGGTTTAGACCTTTTAGATTCAATAACCTCAAACTCCCCTGAAGTTCAAGCGTTCATTCATATTGAACGGGGACGTATTTATAGATCTTCAGGTGAAATAGCTAAAGCAAAACCAGAATTTGAAATAGCAGCTGAACTAAGCAGAGCAAATCATATGGATGAACTCCACATAGACGCGTTACACATGATTGCTTTAGTTCTGCCACTTGAAGAACAGGTAACTTTTACTATTAAGGTCATAGCGCTAGCCAAAGCATCGAAATCAGAGGCCGCTAGGAACTGGGTTGCCTCGTTACTCAATAACCTAGGTATGACCTATACGAATCTAGGTAACTGGGATTCAGCTCTTAGCTGTTTTAAAGAAGCTCTCGAAGAGCGTAAACGTATAGGTGAACAATCAAGAATCTTTGTTGCTCGATACATGATTGGTTGGACACTTCGAAACCTCAACAGAAATCATGAGGCGCTTGATTATCAAGAAAGTCTTCTACAAGATTTGACTGAAGCTGGTCAAAGTGACGAGTATGTATCCAAAGAAATAGAAATACTAAAGCAGCTTTTAGAAAACTAAGTCGGCAGTCTTGATGGCTCGGTTTGATCTTCCCGGCAAATCCACGTGACCAAAGTTGTCATTGAACTCATGAACAATAACATCAGCAACAACAGTGTGCCCTGCCCAGGTATAACCCGTGGTGCTGTGAGCATCAGCCAAAATAGTTACGTCGTAACCTCTCTCCTGGGCTGCATGGGAAGTGTGTCTAACACAGTTGTTAGTCTGCATACCGCAGATAACTAAGTGACCAACATTCAGTGAACTTAGAATTTCTTCAAGATCCGTTGCCTCAAAAGAGCTAGGGAATGTTTTACGAACCATGTAATCACCTTGATGAGGATCTAGATCAGCAACAATCTGCCAAGCATCAGAATCAATAGGCATCTCTTCATCAGAGTGCTGAACCCAAATAACAGGTATGCCCGCAGCTCTAGCTTTGCCAACTGCAACATTGATGTTGGCAATCACAGATTCAAGATTGAAAGCATCAGGAACAACACCGTTTTGAACATCAATAACAAGTAATGCAGTTTCAGTTCTGCCTGTAATAGTAGTCATAACAACATTCTATTTAGGTTAAAGAAAAAGGCAGCCGCACAAGCGACTGCCTAATCCTTTAGATCTATTTAGTTGTTTGAAAGTGCGGGAATGATAGCTCCAGAGAATACCTGCCAAGCAAGCAAGGACTTAGCTACGAAGCTTAGTGTCTTGGGTGCACGGCCCTCACCCTTCCGAACTTCTGGTAGTGCTCCTGCAAGGCACCAAACAGAATCACTCATGAACCTATACATTATGTTTGCGTAGAAAAAACTGAAATCTAAGGAACCAGCAGTACCACCTGGTATCTTCAGGCAAATTTGAAATTTTGACACCTAGCGGTTAGTTCCATTTTGAATTCGCAGGGTAGCCAATTACGAGCTCACGCACTTGTAACACTCAAATATAGAAACAAACTGGATCCAAAACTTTGCTCAAAGTGTTGCTTGGACCAAACTTAACCTTTACAAATATTGTTGCATTAATTTTGCTCGTCAAAAGGTTGAACTTGAAATTGACCAAAATCTGCCTTTAATTGCTACCTAGAAATTTAAACCTGTCAACACATCAGCGTTCGGTTTCGCTTATGTATTTTTGAAATTTACTCGTTTGCAGTAACTCAGCTAATCGAAGTATCAACTGATTTGACTTTGCGTTCTTTGTGTCCAAGTCGCTTAATTTGAAAACAAAAAGGTTTTCATCGGAAGCCTCAATCAGAAACCAGTATGTGAATGTGAGGTCATAGTGATCCTCAGTTTTACTCAAAGATACAGAATGATCAAGAATTCCCGCCCTAGCTTCATCTATAAGGGCTTTGAAAGTAGCTTCAGAGTCCGTTGCATGGTAAAAAGCAAAACTGGATTTGACATCTTTTACAATCCAGAAGTTTTTAGTTTTTATTTTTCTGGACCCAGAAAACCAATAACTGCTTTCTAGATTTTCGACTCCAAGATTGTCAGCCAATTTGCTAAGCCAAATGTGTGTTGGGGCCATAATCTGTCCTGAACTGTTCAGAAAAGGGGCGCCAACGGGTACAAGGTTATCAACCCAGGATTTGCTACTTGAAGAACAAGAAGAAGAAGAAAGCAAGGCCACTAATGTAAGAGCGGTTATAGACCCTCTGAACGAGATTAATCGCATCTAGATTTACTTTAAGTTCATGTGCATAGCGCTCAATGCGCTAGATAAATCAATCCAGTAAACGACTTTTCCACAATGAGAACCAGCTAGATTGACGGGAATGCTGAAGTTAGCGCAATTTCCCAAATCTTCTAAAGCATGTATTATTCCAAAACCGGTCACGTTGGGTCCCGCCGAAGGATCGCTGATTACTGGCCCACCACTATCTCCCATTGCAACTACTATGTTGCCATTGTCATTCGCACCCTTGACCACGTTGCTGTACGTGTGGCCATCTGTATAAACGAAGCCTGGCTTTGACAGAATTTTGACATTGCAGTGCATTCCCGAGTTTCCACCGTCTGTACAAACTTTGGTATCTAGAACGGTTGTCGATACCTCTTGAACCTGAATTGCTGTTGTTGAGTCCTTAGATCCGTAGTACACGGAATCTCTAACTACTCCACCATCTGGAAATGTGAGGCTGATGTCGTTGTCCGGAGAGTTGTAATATATCGAGCTCGACCAAGACCCCATGAAGTTGCTCGATGCTGCCGTCAGCAGGTTCTGATTAGGACCATCGCCAAAACAGTGCCTAGCAGTCATCATATATTGTAAATTAGTCGTCTGCGATCTAACCCCAAAACCTTGACTGCAGTAGCCTACCGAGCTGGAACTCATGTAGCTAGAAAATAAAGACCCACCTCTCCACGGGGTTCCATCGTCTACCCTACTTGAAGCCAACTGTATGTCGGTCTTTTCCGGATCTACAAAAACAGGAACTCCTAACTTGCTTTCAATTTCCCTAATCCACTTGTTTGTTGCACTAGGACTGGAAACGTCAAGGGTGATCAAGATTCCAGACCCATCGAACTTTATTTCAGTCGATGAGATGACCATGTTGCCTGGAACGTTCTCACCTTCGACCATTTCGTTCAAGTGGGAAATAGCAGAATCAAGATCAGCCTTTTTGTGTGAAGTACGATGAACTTGAATCAAAAGCGATTTGGCTTTGCCTTGAACTTCGGCCAAATCAATTTTAGATTCTGAACTTGACCAAACCTCTAAACGATGTAACTTTTCGTCTAAACGAATACCAACTATTTCTAAGTTTGGTATTTTGTATATGTCGGCTGCTAAAGCAGTTGCCTCTGCGGAATCCTGCAATTCAACCTTTGACTCACTTTCATTAGAAATCGAATCTGCATTGGCTGGATTGACAATCCTGATGCTTAAGCTTGATGACAACATCAACAGTGATAAAACAGTAAAAACTAATTTCTTTGCCCTGCTCGTTTTGGATGTGTTTAACATTTTCCCCCTCAGGTTTTCTACTTGTTGCTTTTTTGCAACAGCTTTGAATATAACGGAAATTTCCCGTTTGGGGACTAGTTCTAGTAACAATATTGTTATAGTCACCCAGACACATTCAATGCTTAAACCAAAAAGCCCCACTTCGCACAGTGGGGCTTTGGCTAAATATTTTTCGTTTTACTTAGTTATTGGAAAGTGCAGGAATGATAGCTCCTGAGAATACCTGCCAAGCAAGCAAGGACTTAGCTACGAAGCTAAGAGTGATGTATACACGCTCACCGAATAGGTAGTCCTTCCACTTACCAACTTGGCGATACTGCAGAGCCTGGTTGATTGCGAATGTGTTGAACGCAATAAAGATGGTCACAATGATTCCGATGACGAAACCAGGGATCTGGTTCTCACCTGTGTAACCAGGACGGAAAGCTGAGATACCGATAATGATCCAAGGAACAACACCGGTCATACAACCCATGATGTATGGAAGAGCCTTACCGTTACCTGGCTTCTCATACTTCTCTTGCAAAGCACCAAACAGAATCATGCTTGCATTCACTGCAAACACTGCAATCAAGCCTGCAAAGTCAGTGAAACCGTTTAGCAACATGATTGAAGTAATCATGATTGAGGAAGAAAGTGAATACTCAGTCCAACGGAAGTAGTTGTGAGTGTTAGCTAGACCATCAAAGTAACGCTTCTTGAAGAAAGGCGAAATGATGGCGAAGTGGAATACTGCAGAAAGCAGCAAGAACGCAATGATTGCTCCACCTAGGTTGATGGTGAACAGCACTACATGCTGTGGAGGCTGAATAGTTAGTGGACCAACTTGATCGCCAACTTTGAATCCCGGAGGGCCCTGCATCCAGTCAGCGGTAACAGGGAAATAACCCTGCACCTTCACCTGCAAAAGAATTGCTGCTAGTGAGATTGCAGAAACTAAGTGCAAAACACCTGCAATGAAGTTATATCTAGTTAAACCTTTTTCGCTTACCTTGTTGGCAAGCTTTTCAGTTTTATTTGAAGCCATGATCCAAACCTTTCTTTGGGTATTGATTCGAGCCTATGGGAACAAAGGCCAAAACCCTCGTATTCAACTTATCTAAACAAACTGCAGTAGAGGTCTTGGCCAGTTCTAGGTAACCTTGACTTATGGCTATTTATAACGACATCACTGAAGCTTTCGGTAATACTCCCCTGGTTAGACTGCAACGAGTAATGGATGGAGCTCCTGCCGAGGTATTAGCAAAACTAGAGTTTTATAACCCTTCAGCATCAGTTAAGGACCGGCTAGCAATTGCCATGGTTGATGCGGCAGTTGAATCAGGTGAACTAAAACAAGGTGGCACGATCGTTGAAGCTACCTCCGGCAACACTGGTATCGCTCTAGCCATGGTTTGCGCTGCTAGAGGATACAAAGTCATCCTGACCATGCCAGAGAGCATGAGCATTGAACGCAGAATGCTGCTCAAAGCTTATGGAGCGCAACTTGTTTTAACCCCAGCCGCCGAAGGTATGCGAGGAGCAGTTGCTAAGGCAGATGAGATTGCAAGTGAAACAGGTGCTGTTGCAGTTCACCAGTTCGCTAACCCTGCTGGACCAAAGATTCACCGTGAAACTACCGGTGCTGAAATCTGGAGAGATACTAACGGCGAAGTTGACATCTTTGTTGCAGGTATCGGAACCGGTGGAACCATCACCGGTGTTGGTCAAGCACTCAAAGCTCTAAACCCAAACATCAAGATCATTGCTGTTGAACCTTTAGCTTCACCAATTCTCAATGGTGGAACACCGGCCGGTCACCCTATTCAGGGAATTGGAGCTAACTTCGTTCCAGAAGTTCTGGATAGAGATATCTATGACGAGGTTCTTGATGCACCAACTGATCAAGCATTTGCATACGCTCGTCGACTCGCCGCTGAGGAAGGAATCCTTGGAGGTATCTCTTCAGGTGCTGCTGCGTGGGGTGCATCGCAAATAGCGAATCGTCCTGAAAATGCGGGAAAGAATATTGTTGTTCTGCTTGCATCATTTGGAGAACGCTATCTTTCGACTGCTCTATACAAGGATCTCCTTGAAAGTTAGGAACACCATTCGTTTCGGTGAAAACATAAGGGCCATTCTTGAACGTGACCCAGCAGCTCGCAACACCATAGAAGTCATTCTGACCAACCCTGGATTGCATGCTGTTTGGAACTATCGTCAGGCACACTTCCTTTGGCGCTGCGGCCTAAAAACTTTAGCCAGGATGTTGGCATACGCAGGCAGATCAATCACCGGTGTTGAAATTCACCCAGCAGCCCAAATCGGAAGACGACTTGTTATCGATCACGGCATGGGAGTTGTCATCGGTGAAACTTCAATTATTGGTGACGATGTTCTTATCTATCACGGTGTAACTCTTGGTTCTAAAACCGGTGTAAAAGGTAAACGTCACCCAACGATCGGTAACAACGTAGTGCTCGGTGCTCAATCAACAATCATCGGCAACATAACCATTGGTGATAGCGCCAGAGTTGGCGCTGCAACAGTGGTGCTCCGCGATGTTGCACCAGGTACTACAGTTGTTGGCAACCCAGCTAAAAATATTTAAATAAAAAACCTCCTAATTTCTTAGGAGGTTTTTTATTTGATGCATATGGGATGGTGGAGATGGGGGGAATTGAACCCCCGTCCATGACTCGGAACCGAACTCTTCTACGGGTGTAGCTTCACTAAACGTTTTACTCGGTCACAATTTTTGCATGAAGCGACTAAATTGACTGACCCAGCCTGAGTTTAAGTCCCTTGCAGCCCTAAGGCGTAACTACAAAGCAAGATTTCTAAATGACGCTAGTACCCAACACGAAATCAAAGTTGGACTAACGGACTTCGGGCTAGCGGCTATTAAGCGGCTAGGGCAAAGTCGGTGCTGTTAGATTTTGCACCTATGTTTTGCAGAGGGAGTTTTCGAGATAACTCTGCATTCTCGACCCGCTTCTTTTCGACTCAAAAAGCCTTGTCGAAACCGATCATCCCCATATTGAATTACCAAAACCTTTATTTATAAAGGCTAGATAACTATAAAGCTATCTAGTGACAATAACTAGGTCTATGCCTGGTTTATTCCCTGAATTACCAGTCTTTACCTTTAGTAGACATGGCTCTGTCTGCTTCACGCTTATCTTGACGTTCTTTCAGAGCCTGACGCTTGTCGTATTCCTTCTTTCCTTTAGCTAAAGCCAGTTCAACTTTGGCTCTACCATCTTTGAAATACAAAGAAAGAGGAATAAGTGTGAAACCAGACTCTTTAACTTTTGCCTGTAGCTTCAAGATCTCATCTTTGTGAAGAAGTAACTTACGCTTACGTCTGGTGCTGTGGTTATTCCAGGTTCCCTGAAGGTATTCCGGGATGTGAACATTCTCAAGCCAAGCTTCACCGTTATCGATATCTGCATAGCCATCAACCAAGCTTGCTCTACCTGCTCTCAGGGATTTCACTTCAGTTCCGGATAGGACAATGCCAGCCTCGAACACGTCTTCAATGTGATAGTCGTGTCGGGCTTTACGATTGGTGGCAACCACTTTCTGGCCACGTTCTCTAGGCACGGTCATGCTCCTGTTTTTATCAAGTCAGCAGACCAGTCTAACCATTAGACGCGTAAATATCTCCTGATAGATGAAGCAGCAGCTATACCTGCAATCAATCCACCAATGGCAATAAGCCCAGGCAACAATGCAAACGCATCAGCTAGGCCCACAAAGCTAGTAAAAGGCAACTGCTGAACTAGGTAACCCTGAACGAAGTAGTTCACAACCGCAACGATTGCTCCCCCAGCCAATAGGGATCCAATCACTCCAGCAACAACGCCTTCCAAGATGAAAGGTAGTTGGATATAGAAATTACTTGCACCAACTAAACGCATGATGCCAATCTCTCTTCTTCGCATCACAGCTGAAAGACGAATAGTTGTTGAAATCAAGAGTGCCGCTGAGAACAACATCAAGGTTGCAATAGAGATGGCAGCCAAGCTAGCGATGTTTAACATGCTAAAAATCTGATCCAGGTAACTTCTCTGGTCCTTTACCTGCTCAATTCCAGATAAACCACTGAAACTCTCAATGATGATAGGTGCCTGGTTTGGGTCTTTTAGTTTCACCCAGAAAGTTTCATTTAGCTGTGCTGGAGTCACATACTTAGCAACAGCATTGTTCTTGAACTCCTTTTGGAAAGTCTTGTATGCCTGGTCATGGTTCTCAAAATAGAAGGTATCAATATATGGCTTCAAAGTTGGCGAGTTCAGTCGTGAGGTAACAGTCTTTTGAACATCTTTACTTGATTCACCTTGAGGGCAAACATCTTTAGGTGAAGTTGCAGTACACAAATAAACAGCTACCTGAGCTTTGTCATACCAATAGGTCTTCATTGAACCTATTTGTTGCTGCAATAAACCAGCTGTTCCAACGAAGGTAAGAGATATAAAGGTAACCAAAATAACCGAGATGACCATAGACAGGTTACGTCTAATAGCTATACCCATCTCAGTAAACACAAAGCTAGCTCTCATCGGTTACCGTATCCACTGCCCTGTTCATCACGAACAATCTTGCCTTGGCTTAGTTCAATAACTCGCTTACGATACTTATCAACAATTCCACGATCGTGAGTTGCCATCAAAATAGTTGTTCCAGCCAAATTGATTCTGTTCAACAAATCCATAATGCCTTCAGAAGTATTTGGATCTAAGTTTCCGGTTGGCTCATCAGCCAACAAAATAGCTGGCTTATTAACAATGGCTCTAGCCAAAGCAACCCTTTGTTGCTCACCTCCAGATAACTCACTCGGAAGTGAGTTAGCTTTTTCTTCCAAACCAACCAGACGCAAAACCTCAGGAACCGCTTCAGTAATAAAGCCGCGACTCTTACCGATAACTTCCAAACTGAATGCAACGTTTTGAGCTGCGGTTTTATTTGGTAGCAATCTGAAGTCCTGAAAAACAACACCTAGGTTTCTTCTGAAATGTGGAACACGACGATTAGGGATACCAACTAAGTTTTCCCCTAGAACGTGAATGCTTCCAGCGGTTGGTAAATCTTCACGCAAAACCATACGCATCAAAGAAGATTTACCTGAACCTGAAGCTCCAACCAAAAAGACAAACTCACCCTTATCTATCTCAATCGAGACATTATCGAGGGCTGGTCGTGGTGCTCCACGATAGCTTTTGGTTACTTGGCTTATAGAAATCATTGTGTTTTTAGCCTAAGTTGCCTAAACCCACTTAGCCCTAAAGGCTGAGCCGTGTCTATCTATTCTCAGGAAGTTTTACGCCAGCGAATACCAGCTGCAATAAAGCCAGCTAGCTCCCCATCAAAGACTGCATCAGGGTTATTCACTTCAAAGTTAGTTCTAAGGTCCTTCACCATTTGATATGGAGCCATCACATAAGAGCGCATCTGATCACCCCAGGAAGCAGTTGCATCCCCAGCTAACTGCTTCTTCTTAGCGTCTTCTTCGCTTCGCTTAAGTTCCAACAAACGGCTCTGCAGCACTCGCATAGCAGCAGCTTTGTTTTGCAACTGTGATTTCTCATTTTGGCAAGAAACGACTATTCCAGTTGGCAAGTGGGTAATTCGAACAGCGGAATCTGTTGTGTTAACCGACTGACCACCAGGGCCTGAAGATCTAAAGACATCGATACGAATGTCATTATCTGGAACATCAATCACATCGGTTTGTTCAATCAAAGGAACAACTTCAACAGCGGCAAAACTGGTCTGCCTCTTGCCAGCAGCATTGAAAGGACTCATGCGAACCAAGCGGTGAGTACCAGCCTCAACTGATAATTCACCAAAAGCATAAGGAGCATCGATTTCAACTGTTGCCGACTTGATGCCAGCACCTTCAGCAAAAGAAGTATCTAAAACACTGACCTTCCAACCCTGCTTCTCGCAATACCTCAAATACATTCTCAAAAGCATTTCCGCAAAATCTGTAGCATCATCGCCACCGGCACCAGAGCGAATAGTCATAATGGCAGCTCTTGAGTCATACTCACCATTCAAGAGAGTTTGAACTTCAGCTTCACCTATCTCTTTAGTGAGCTTGGCAACTTCCCCAACAGCTTCTTTCTGTAAAGACTCATCTTGACCCTCATTACCAAGTTGAACCATGAACTCTAGGTCACTAATCCTTGAAGCCAAGTCTTTTAGTCTTCTCACCTGAGCTTGTTTTCTTGAAAGGCTTGATGTTACCTGCTGAGCATTCTCCGTGTCATCCCATAGAGCAGGGTTTTGAGCCAACTGCTCAAGTTCAGCTATTTGAGCCTCTAATTTAGGTAGGTCTGAGACAGCAGTTATGGTCTCAAGTGTTTGACGTAACTGCTTGATTTCACTGGATAGATCAAGCTCGGACATGTTCCCTAGTTTAACCACAATTGCTCACTAAGTGTTTTCCCAGAGTACGTCAGTAGAATTCGGCTATGTCTATTGTGCGCGGCAAATTCAAGGCTTTGAGCCTAATCCTGGTCCTAATCCCTGCCTTGGGCTCAGTTATTTCGATTGAATCCACAAACGCAGCGGTAACAACCCCGGCCTATGACCTTATTACTCACGTTCCAGCTAGCACTATGCCAACCAACGCTCAAGTCGTCATAAGTTCAGGAGTAAATCAAAACGCAATTTTGGGAACTTCAAGACTTCAAGCTTTAGATAGCTATGGCTGGTTCGCAGTTAATTCAGTCCCTTCGAACACATCGACTATATGTCTTTCTGCAACGAGAATCACCTTTTCGACAACCTGCATCGACCCTTCCTCTACTAAAGAAGTTTGGCTCGATGCAAATGGTGTTCCATATCTTTCACGTGTTCAGGCAACTAAAGAAATAAAGGTTCACCTAAATGCATCTATCAAGACAGGTAGAACTGCAGTCCTAACCATCGGCTCACAGATCACAACCCAAGCCTTTGTTAAGGTCGGAACCACAGACCTAGTTGCATCTTTTGCAGTTCCCGCAAACACAACAACTTTTAAAATAAAGACCCAATCAACCAAATCAAAGAAACTTGTGGATGACATTGAGAATATCTCGGGCGATGCGTCAAAGTTTTCAGAACTTTACCTAACCAGTGGAATTGCAACTATTTACGGAAGCGTAGCCGAGCGCGGCAACTATGCGCTCGTTCACTACCACAGAGCCGATAACACATATAAGAGTTGGGGAATGCACGTTTGGCAGCTCGCTGGATCTAATGGTGCAACCACAGAAACACTTTGGGTGGCACCTAAGGCTCCAATTTCATCCAAGACAGATAGTTGGGGTGTGACATTCAAGATTCCGCTAACAACCTATGCCAACAAACTTCCATACATAATTCACAAAGGTGAACTCAAGGACCCAGCTGGCCCAGACCAGCTTCTTGACCTAGCAAAATCAGGTTATGAGATCTGGCTTGAGTCAGGTCACATTGACAGCGACGGGAATTTCTTAACCACCAATCCCCCAGTGCTAAATAACGCTATTGATGCCCTAACTGTTGCCGATGCATCCGCATTGGCAACAGACTCCCCTAGATCTTCTTTTTCAGGTGACTCTATTTACTTCGTTATGACAGACCGTTATAAAAACGGTGATGTAACTAACGATAAAGGTGGCTCAAGCTCAAACAACAAATCCGTGAACGGTTTTGATCCAACCGATCCTGGCTATTCCCACGGAGGTGACTTAGCTGGATTGAGCGATGGTTGTTCTAAAACCGATGGAACAGGTGATGGCCTACCTAGAATCAAACGCTTAGGTTTCACAGCCGTCTGGATTACTCCTCCGTTCAAACAAAACTTTGTTCAAGGCGGATCATCTGCATATCACGGCTATTGGATTGATGACTTCACCACCATTGATCCACATTGGGGAACTAATGCCGAATTCAAGTCCTTTGTTGATTGTGCTCACCGCATAGGCATCAAAGTAGTTCTGGATATTGTTATGAACCACACCGGAGATGTGATTCAGTACCGCGATAACAATTACAACTTCCATAACTTACCCAACACAACCGCATATATTCCTTCCTGGGGAACAAGCATCAAATCACCTGCCTTCCTGAATGACATCAACAACTATCACAACCAAGGAAACGTTGGTGACTGGGGTAACCAATCCCAATACCAAAACGGTGACTTCTTTGGTCTGGACGATGTGAAGACAGAAAACGAAGCAGTTATCAACGGCTTCGCAGATGTTTACTCAAACTGGATAAATAACTACGGGGTTGACGGTTTCCGCATTGACACAGCGAAGCACGTTGATAACCAATACTTCTCTAAGTGGTGGCCGAAAGTTGTTGAACAAACAGCAACGCTAATGAATCAGAAGAATCAAAAACTCTTTGCCTTTGGCGAGTTCTATGAAGCTAACAGCGGAACTCTGAGTTCATACATGCGTAAATATGGTTTGCCGTCTGCTCTGGATTTTGCTTTTCAATCAAATGCTTTGCCTTATGCAGCAGGTGGCGGCGCAGCAAGCTTCTCAAGCTTCCTAGATCAGGACAATCTTTTTATTACTAAGACTAAATCCCCTTACGACTTAGTTACCTTCCTAGGCAACCATGACATGGGTCGTGCGGCTAACTTGATCAACCAAACTGGAAGCACTCGGGCTTCCTCAATGCTTCTAGCAAACGATCTGTTGTTCCTAACCAGAGGTATCCCAAGTGTTTACTATGGCGATGAAGTTGGAATGATTGGTTCCGGTGGCGACAAAGCAGCCCGCGAAGATATGTTCTCAACTCAAGTAAACCAGTGGATGTATGAAGATCGTGTTTGGGGTTCATACATCGCTAATAATTCTTCTTTCAACATCACAACACCGCTAACCACAAGAATCACTCTGCTAAACAACTTGCGCAAACAATACCCTGCCTTAGCTACTGGCGCTCAAACAACCAGAGCCGTTGGAACTAGCACACTGGTGATTTCAAGACTAGATAAAACTGATAGACGCGAATACCTAGTTGGTTTCAACTCTGGTAATACGGCTCAGACTGTCACCGTAACCACTTCAACACCATCATCTTCTTGGTCACCACTTCTAACTGGAAGCAAGGTTTCAAGCACTGCAACGAATGTGGTGAACATCACTATTCCTGCTCGCGGAACAGTTATTTATAGAGCAGCCAACCAGCTTCCACTAGCAGATTCAACAGTTGCTGTGACAGTTGGTGCAACAGTTAGCGGTTCTAACCAAACAGTGACGCTTTCATCAAATGTTTCAACAACTGATCTAGGTAGCGTCACCTGGGTTATGAAAGCAGGCGATCAGCCTTGGAGTGTTGTTGGCACCGATGACTCAAAGAACTTTGGAATGGTCTGGGACTATCAACCAATGGTTGGTTCTGGGGTCCCATCCGGTACCAAAATAACTTTCGTAGCCATATACAAGAGCACCTCTGGAGCTATCTCAGTTTCAGGTGCGAAACAGGTGACCATCCCATAGGCGATAATTGACTGGTGTCTGAACCTAAATCTTTCGCTAAAAGAAACCTGGTCTTCCCAGTTTTCTTGCCGTCATTTCTTTTCTCAACGGCAGAGTTCGGAATTATCCCAAGCGTACCTGCAACAGCTCAGCTCTTAGGAGCAAACCTTGCAACCGCTGGTGTTATCACCGCAATGATGATGGTTGGCCGTTTAGTTGCAGATATTCCAGCAGCAAAATTAGTTGATGCTCTTGGTGAGCGTAAAGCAATGATTGCTGCCAGCCTTGCCTCTGCTCTCGGTATTCTTGCGAGCCTGTTTGCTTTAAACCTTTTCATGCTTGGTGCCGGAGTTTTTATTGTTGGTGCATCAGCAGCTGTTTTCGGTTTAGCAAGACTCGGTTGGATGACAGAGCACGTTCCGATAGCGGTTAGAGCAAGATCACTTTCAGTACTTGGCGGAATGTTCAGAGCGGGCTCATTTGCAGGTCCTGCTATTGGAGCTTTGATTATCAAGTTCTATTCAGTTCAAGAGGTTTATTACCTTCCTCTTGTTCTTTGTGCTGCTGCTGCAGTAATTCTCATTGTTGCAAAAGGCAGTGAAGATAGAACCAAGAACGGTTCATCTTTCAAAGCAACATATCTAATTGCTAAACGTGAAGGCAAGAAACTTGCAACCCTAGGTGTTGCATCATCAATTCTTTCTGCACTTCGTGGAACCAGAATGGTTGGACTTCCACTTTTAGCTATTTCTTTAGGCATGCCTACCGAACAAGCATCTTTGTATATCGCTTTCGCCGGTGCATTAGATTTCGCAATGTTCTATCTAAGCGGTCAAGTCATGGATCGTTTCGGTAGAGGATTTGCCGCTGTTCCAACTCTGGTTGGTTTAGGCATAACTCACTTCCTAGTTGGTATCGCAATTGATTCAAATACCTTCTTGCTGATAGCGCTACTAATGTCTATAGCCAATGGTTTGGGCTCTGGCGTAATCATGGTGCTGGGAGCAGATATGGCTCCAAAGGATGCCAGAAACGAATTCTTAGCTTCATACCGTCTGTTGGTTGATTTTGGGGATGCTGCAGCACCTAATGCTCTATCTGCCTTGATCATTCCTTTGGGTCTAGCAGGAGCGATGGCCTTATTCGGTGGCTTGGGACTTGTTGGTGCAGGCCTAATGTTTAGATACATCCCCCGTTACGCAGTAGCACCCCAATCTAAGGGCTAGTTTCCTAACTCTCTAAACATAGACTTGTCTTACTATGCACAAACATAAGCGGATTTTAGGATTAACAGCTTCAATAATGATTCTGTTGGGTTCATTCACCCACGTAAGTATCGCTCAAGCAGACATTCCTGCCTATGACCTTGTAGTTCACGTTCCTAAAGCACTTCCCAAGACTCCTAAAGTTACCGTAGCATTAGCGTCCAACCCAACTGTTGTTACAGGATCCTCAAGAGTAGTTGGCGTTGACGCTTACGGTTGGTTCGGGGTTATTTCAGTTCCAGCTAACGCTGGAGATCTCTTGATTAGTGCAACAGGTCTAAATAAATCGACAACCACGATCAACCCATCTTCACATCCAGAGATTTGGCTTTCAGCAACTGGCGTTCCTTTTGATTCAAGATTGAAAGCATCTGGAAATGTTGTCATTCATCTGAGTGCCACAGGATCCGCAAAAAAGAGTAGATCGGTAAAGATAAAAGTTGGTAGCCAAATATACTCAGCTAACTTTGATGCAAACTTATTAGCTAAGGTCGTCGTACCTATAGACACAACTGATGCGGTTGTTCAGTTGTTTGGAAAAGTCGGGAGCACGATTTCTCAAACCAGCTACGACATGGATATTGACTTATCTCAAAACAGCAACCTTTATGTTTCTGATGACCTTGATGGCGTTGCTATTACCAAACCCGAACTCAATAACCAAGCTGTGATTCACTATCACCGCAATGATGGAAAATACACCGGTTGGACTCTCAACTCACTAAACGACGCAACCTATGGCGGTGCTGCAAAATCAAACACTTGGGCTAAATCACAAAATCCTGACTCAACTAAAGCTGATGCTTGGGGAATTACTTTTACTGTTCCACTTGCTGAAGGTTCACTTCTTTTTCCATACATAATCCACAAAGGCTCCATAGGTGACCCAAACGTCGGTATCCAGGTTATTGACCTAACCGCAACCGGTGGTGAAATCTGGGTTGAGTCAGGAAATCAGGATGTTGCTGGCAACACCATCATTAGCGCTCCCGTTCCATACAGTTCACTCGTGCAAGCACCAACACTTGAACAGGCTTCAAGTCTCGTTGGCCAAACACCGAGATCTAATTTCGCTAACGACAGCATCTATTTTGTGATGACCGATAGATACAAGAACGGTGATACCAACAACGACACTGGCGGTTTAGCCGGCGGCCCATCATCAACAGGCAACTCACCTACTAGCCCTGCATACTCGCACGGTGGCGATTTAGCCGGTCTGATGGATGGCTGTTCAGCTAATGATGGCTCTGGCGATGGTTTACCTCGCATAAAGCGTTTAGGTTTCTCAGCAGTTTGGGTTAGCCCGCCTTTTGTACAAGATTTTGTTCACGGCGGTAGTGCCTCCTACCACGGGTACTCCATTACAGATTTCACCAAGATTGACCCTCACTGGGGAACGAACCTAGAGTTCAAGGCTTTCACTGACTGCGCTCACCGACTTGGAATCAAAGTTGTTCTGGACATCGTAGTAAACCACACTGCAGACATAATCGGATATGCAAACGCAAGAGGTTTCAACACCACACCAAATACTTCGGCATATATCCCTGAAGGCGATGAAACCATCAAGTATCCAGCTTTCCTAAACGACCTCACGAACTATCACAACATGGGGAACATAAGTAATTGGGGCAGTAAAACCGAATATCAAAACGGTGACTTCGGTGGCCTTGACGACATCAAAACTGAAAACCAGGCTGTAGTGGATGGCTTCGCAAGTGTTTATTCCATGTGGGTAAATGACTATGGGGTTGATGGTTTCAGGATTGACACCGCCAAGCATGTTGACGATCAGTTCTTCAACAAATGGTGGCCAAAGATGCTTAGCCAAACAGCGGCAACAATGACACAAAAGAATGCTTCTCTGTTTGCATTTGGCGAATACTATGACGGCTCTTCAAGTGCTTTAAGTAACTATATGCACACACAAGCATTACCATCAGCTCTTGATTTCGCATTCCAATCTTCAGCTATAGGTTACGCCAAGGGCGGTCAAGCTTCATACCTTGGTTCACTTTTTGCTTCAGATAACTCTTTCCTAACACCTAATAAGAGTGCTTACAACCTAGTGACCTTCTTAGGTAATCACGACATGGGCCGAGCAGCGATGCTATTGCAAAGCGGTTCAAACATTTCACAGCTACGTAAAGCAGATCTTTTGGCCCACGATGTGATGTTCCTAACTCGCGGAATACCTTGTGTTTATTACGGTGACGAGGTTGGCATGATCGGATCGGGTGGCGATAAAGCGGCCAGACAAGACATGTTCAGCACCAGAGTCCAGGAGTGGAATGAAGAGCCTCGAGTTTGGGGAGATCCAATTGGCATTCGTAATTCCTTCAACATCACAACTCCCCTCACAACACGGATCACCGCACTAAACCAACTCCGAAAAGACAATCCTGCATTGGCTAGTGGTCCACAGATACTTCGAAGCCAAGCTGGAAACCTTTTAGTCAATAGTCGAATCGACCAGACCAACAGAATTGAATACCTGGTGGCCTTCAACAGCGGTAAAAAAGATCAGAGTGCAACTTTTGTGACCAACACTCCTAACGCAACTTTTGCTGGAATTCTCGGTGCTGGAACATTCAGATCAGACACCTCAGGGAAAATAACTCTGAAAGTTCCGGCTATGGGAACGCTAGTTCTCAAAGCCAATAAGCAAATGGCGATTATCACTAAAGCCCCAAATGTTTATCAAACCGTTTCACTAGACAGCAGATCTCAGACGATTGACCTAACTGCAGGAATTCTTGCCAATGATTCAGGCTCCGTTACTTTTGCGGCAAGAATCAACGGTGGCTCTTGGACAGCAATTGCTACCGACGATCAAGCTAGTTATGGAATGACCTGGAATTACAACACTGGACGAGATGTTCCATTAGCTTCTGGGGACACCTTAGACATAGTCTCGATATACAAAAGCAGCTCAGGAACTATTTCTATCTCAGCACCTGAGCGCCTAGTTATCAAATAATCACCTTGCAATAGCGGATTCACAAATCAGTTTGGTGTATTCAAAAATAGGTAATGGAGCATGCCAAGTAGCGCAAATGATTACCTGCAAACTCTTGGCATCAACGAATTGTGTTTTAGCAACGCTTAGTTCATAGTTGTTCCCTTGAGACAAAGCTTGCTCTCTCAACAAGTCTGAAGCATTAGATATGCCTAATCCTCGATCCACTAATGTCTTCTCGGCTAGAGCATATTGCTCAACAAAATCATGTACACCTCTAACAAACAGATACTCATGAACAGTTGTAACGAGCAGTAAGCAAACTAGCGTTACCAAGACAAGCAACCCGATGAACCAAATAAGTGCGGTCCCCGAATCGCTCCTAAGATTAGTCACTTGGGACACCAAAGCTTGAAGCTTTCAAATCACTACCCTCAAGATGTAACCAAACAACTGAATTAGCTGGACAACTAGAATCACAGCTCAAATCAAACTTGAGCTCTTGATCTCGCCAGCTTGGAGAAAGTGCCTGCCATCTAGCAACCAGAGAACCGAGTGCTTCTTCTGGATGAATAAGGTGCACTCGCATCACATTTCTAGCTAGCCCTTGAAGCTCTAACGCCTTTTCTTGCATTTGAAAAAGGTTCAGCCCAAGATTCAATACCAACCCGAATGCAACAGCAGCGAAAGCAACTCCCTCTAACAAGGCATTACCTTGTTCATCAGTTATCGATTTCACAACTAGCTCTTCCAGTTGAAATCATCGGGATTGGAACTGGCCATAAAGGCACCAAATGCTCCTTAGAAATCGAAACTAGCTCAACGCAGGTTCCGGTCGAAAACTCTCGAAAAACCTGAGCAGATTCATCAAGTTGCATCCGATAGTCCTCAACCTCCTGAGAACTAACATCTGCCAAAGCAGCAAACCTAGCTATCTCATATGTGATTTGATTCTGCGCGATCTGATTTTGGCAAAGCGCAAACAAACTGATTATCGGAAGCAGTAGAAGTGTTGTCGGCAGGGTAACCATCACGAACTCGATGGGGGCTGAACCCTCCTCGCTAGATAACAACAACCTTGGCAACCGCGTTATTGAAAATAGTTTTCAAGGCTGGCCCCGCGACAGCCCATAGTAAGACAACTAAACCAGCTGTCATAAGTGTCACCAAAACCCAACCTGGAACATCACCTTTGTCATCTCTAATGTTGACCGTATTTTTCATTTCTCTCCTTCATTTATTTAGATAAAACTCTGTTGAATAAGAACAAGCGATGGGAACATCGCAAACATAACCGTGACTGGCAAAATCACAAACACAAGCGGAATCATCATTTTGGTTTCGTTCTTTCCAGCCTTCGCTAACAAAATCGCTCTTAGAGTCGAATTAACGCTCAAAACAAAGTCACCTAAAAGTGCTGCCATGGGAGTTCCGTTAACTAGAGCAACAGCTAGCTTTGTTGCCAATTCTCTTATCTGCTCTGCCTTGCTCTCTAAAGCTAGGTTTTCAAGTTCGTGTTGCAATAGGGAACCGTGATCAACCTTGGCAAGCAACTGTTGAAACTCCGTGGCAACGTATCCGTTCCCTCGACTAGTGGCAATCCGCAGAGCACTATCCAATGACTCCCCCGCGCTAAGCGCAAACCAAAGAATAGAAGCAAAGTCAGGGATTTCTAGCAAGACTTTAGTTGCGTCAAATCTTTTCTGCCGATGAATTGAGTAACGAAAAACCCTACGAAATCCAATTCTTTGACTTAACTCGGTTTGCCGTTGGTTCAAAAACATTCCAATAGTCAAAAACGCAGCGACAACCAAAAGCAGCGTAGCGATCATCCTGCTAACACCCTTGCCCTTTTGGGTAAAGCGCCAAGATACCTAGTCAATTGAAAGGCCAGTAATGATGCGACTAACCCAAGCACTAAAACAACAGCCCCGGTATCGGAGTTGAAAGTTTGGGCCGTTTCTGGACGAATCGAAAGCAGCAACAGAATCAGCCAGGGTGCAAACACCGCGAGCTTGGCTGAAGAAATAACCCAGTTCTGCTTAGCATTAATTTCAGCCCAAGTGGCATTCTCTGTTCTGAGTTGAACAGACTGAGCCCTAAGTGCTTCAAGATATCCTCTTCCGCCAGATTGATTCGCCAATCTAGTTAGTTCAACAAACCGATCGGCTATTGGAGAAGCTAATCTCGATTTCAGGTTCACCATCGCCAAATCAAAACTCATGCCTGAACTTAAATCCTTTTCAAACTCAGTAAACGCCCAAATCGAACCCTTCGGCGCAAAGTTTATGCAGTCCAAAACAGCTTGCTCAAGGCTTACTCCAGCCCAACAGGCCGAATGAATAGCATCTAGGAATTTAGGCCAATGCTCACTTTGCTTCTCAAGCTGATCACGTGCCCTAGTCCTGAGCGAATCCCAGACCTGAACCGACAAGCAGAAAACTATGCTCAGGGTGATAGGAATAGAACCAGTCAAAGCATGAAGCAAAACAACCAGAGTTAGGAACCCGCCAAGCAGTAAACCCAAAAACTTTTTTGCATCCAACCAATCAAAGCCAAGAGAAATAAAAAACCTTTCAAACCTCAAAATGCACCTCGTGCCATGAACCACTATTTTTCAGAACTTGACTCACTCTTCTATGACCTTTGCTATCCATCACACAATGAACTACAAGCCCAACAGTTCGATCAACAGTTTCATTGACGAACATGGAAGGGATATTTTCACCTGCGAGTAAAGGTAAAAGCTTTAGTTTTGCTATCGCTTCGCTGGCTGAATTTGCGTGAATAGTGCATAAACCTGCTATCCCTGAATTCAAGGCAATCAAAAGATCTAAAGCTTCAGCTTGCCTCACTTCTCCAACAACAAGCCGCGTTGGCCGCATTCGTAGAGCCTCTCTAACAAGTTTTCTAAGAGTTATCTCTCCAACGCCTTCCAGGTTTGCTTGCCTAGCCTGCAAAGCAACAACATCAACATAGTTGGTTCTAATTTCAAAAGTCTCTTCAACAGTTAAGAGCCGTTCCGTCTCAGAGCCAACATCCAACAAAGCACACAACAAAGTGGTCTTTCCCGCTTGAGTTGCTCCAGAGACCAAAATATTTGTTCCAGCTAGGAATTCAGCTTTTAGATAATCAGCAACTGGCCAGCTCATTACGCCAAGCCCCACCAAGTTTTCTAAAGTTAGGATTTTTGGCGGAAACTTGCGAATGTTGATAGCCCAATGTTCACGGGTAACATCTGGGATAACTACATGGAGGCGAGAGCCGTCTGAGAGGGTCGCATCAACGAAGGGCTCAGACCTGTCTAACCGCCTTCCAGAAGCCCTCAGCATACGTTCAACGAGCTGCCTAACCTCAACTTCAGTGAGGGAAAGGTCAGTCCTGAAAGTCTTTCCTTGCCTGGCGACAAAGACTTCTTTGGGCGAATTGAGCCAAATCTCCTCCACCTCTGGATCGCCCAGAAAGCGCTCAATCTCCCCAAGACCGACTAGCGCCCTCCTGACGGAGGCTTTCAACTCCCCTTCGTCTACCGAGTCAAACTGACTGGATTCAAAGGCCTCATCTATTACTCGAGCGATGGCCAAGTCCACAGACAAGGGTCCAGCAGCCAGAATCTCACGGGTTTTCTGGGTAAGTTCGCTAACTGACTGCACGAACACATGTTGCCAAAAAGCTCAAATCCCCGCTTTAGTTATCCACATTTTCTTTCAGAGCATTTTTGCCCTAGAATAGACAAGCCTGCGGGAGTGGCGAAATTGGCAGACGCACTAGATTTAGGTTCTAGCGCCCTTGGCGTGTGGGTTCAAGTCCCACCTTCCGCACCAAATAGAGCTGACAGAAATGTCAGCTTTATTTATTTAAGCTGGATTACTTATTTGAGCTTCAGAGTGGCTGCAACAGCCGCCCCAGCATCAATGATGCCAACACCACAGTAACCGGTGTTGATTACAGTGCCATCTTGCAAGGTGCCACTAGCCATCTGTGATGTGCAATCAGAAGTGCTATCAAAAGATTTAGCTGTTGAGCTAAGGATTTGCCAAACCTGATCATCCGTCAAGGTAGGTCGGATCGAATACATCAAAGCCACAACACCAGCAGCAACCGGGGATGCCATACTGGTGCCCTCTTCTTTGCCATAGATCGGATTCCCAGGAGAAGTTTTACCATCGTTTAGAGTTGACCAGATTTCACCATCAGCAGGCAACCCCGCACCAACTTTGTCATCTCCACCCGGCGCTGAAATGTCAACACCGATGAATACGCCCTGTTGGTTTGAGTAGTAAGAGTAGTTGCTGTAGTAAGAACGATCACCGTAATAACCGGTTGCACCGATGGTGATGTTGCCATAACAGTTACCTGGATATGAAGCAGATGCATAATGGTTTTCGTTACCAGCGGCGGTAACCAAAGTAACATCGCGCTTCTTTGATTCGTCGATAGCCAACTGGGTTGGTGAAGAGGAATTGCAGTATGAAACTGAGCTCGAACCAATCGATAGGTTCACAACTTTGGCTGGATTTTGGTTAGCGGCAACACCAGAAATCGGAACTCCAATGGCCCAGTTGATACCCGCAGCTATGTCTGCCTCTGTTCCACCGTTTATGCCTAGAACACGTACCGGCTCAATCTTCACATTAGGTGCAATACCTGAAATACCGATGGTATTTGAAACTGCAGCAATAATTCCTGCTACGTGGGTTCCATGCCAAGAGCTAGCTGTTCCATCGGCTGTGTTCCAGTCCCCTGGGTCACTGGCGTCAGCATCACGGCCGTTGCCATCTCTAGCATTTGAAGCATTAGAGATGAAGTCATAGCCTGCTACCACGTTGGCATCCAGATCAGGGTGTTCAGTAATACCAGTATCAACAACTGCAACCACAATACTTGGGCTACCTTTAGTAACCTTCCAAGCCTGCTCAACATTGATTCCGTAATCAGAATTCAAATACCACTGCATACTCAACATTGGATCTAAGTTTTGTGGAACTATTGCGGAAGTTGAGGAACCCCTGGCGTTAGTCGCTGTCACCTGAACCCCGTAATTGATGCCTGCCTTCAAACCGCTAAGTGTGCAGCTAGTTGAAGTTGATGTGCAGGTAGCCGTTGAGTTATCGGTTCCAGTTGCGAGAACGTTATAGCTAACTGGTAAACCACCCTTATCAATTTTGTTTTGCACTGACCAACTAACCACTGGGTTAGCTGAAGTAATTCTTCCTGAAGAAGTTAGTGAAGGAACTTGTGGGATAGCTGTTGCAACTATCGAAACGATACTTGAAAAGGAACTCACTGCCATGAACTTGTTATCTGTTGATCTGGAAACAGCAGCAATCCGGTACTTGGATGTTTCACCTGCAGTCAAGAACAATGAAGATGTGATGCTGGTCTTGGTGCTTTTAGTGTTGCTAATCAAATCAACCCAAGTATTAGAAGATGAATCAAGTTTAGAAATGCGGTAACCCCAGATTTTTCCGCCATTTAGTTTGCTTGGTGCTTTCCAAGTGATGGCAACCTTAGGACTACTTGGATCAGCATTACTCCAAGCATCAGTGATCTTGAGTCCGGTTGGTGCAGAGCTTGCCTTTAATATCCCCAGCCTTGGACTCTTAGGTTTAAAGCTTTCGGTTGAAAGAAAGTGATCGAGGTAAACCGCTTCAATGCGTGAATCGCTAGTTAGGGTTGCTGCAACTTTGAGGGCGGTTGCTTCATCAGTTGGTTTAGCAAAGGATGCTGAATACATTCCCAAACCAACATCAACGCCTTGGGATAGCTTCCCATTAGCTTCATCTATGGCAACTTGCTTGCCAAAGAGATCTGTTGCTAAAACACCGGATTTATATTTAATAACCAAACCAACCACTGGCTTACCCACATAGCTTGGTTCACTGAAAATAGCAGCGTTAGCCGAAGAGTTACTGAAAAGTATTGTTGAGCAAATAACGAGGGTTAGGCCAACAATAGAGGCGAAAAGGCTACGTGTTTTCATGCTAAAACCATACTTATCTCACCTGAAAGAATGCTGAAGTTATTCACAAGCTTTTCTGCATGAGCACTGTACCCAACCAGCGGTTGAACTTGAAACCAACCTTGCCTAGATGGCCCTGTCTCTTGAACCCAAAGCTTTCGTGAAGGGCTATAGAGGTATCTGCACCTTTATCGCTTATCACAGCAACAATCTCTTTGACCCCGGCCTTTTTTGAGAGATCAATGAGTTCAGTAAGTAACTTGGTTCCAAGCCTCTTCCCGATAGCAGCTGGCCTTAGATAAATGGTGTCTTCAACGGTTCTTCTATACGCTGCCTTCTGACGCCAAGGAGCAACATAAGCAAAACCCAAAATGTTCCCTGAAGAGCTAAGAGCCACAATAAATGGAAGTTCTAATCCTTGAAGGTATTCCAGTTTCTCAACCCAATAACCAGCGTTGGTTTTCTCAATATCAAAGGTCACAACCGAGTTCACAACGTAGTAGTTGTAGATCTCACTCACCTGAGCCATGTCGTCTTGAGTAGCCAAACGAATCACCGTTTCTTCAACAGTGATCTCAACTACCGGCTTAGCTTTTAGTTTTCTAACTAATCGCCAACGTGACTCTGAATCTAATGGCAAGACATAACTCCTTTATAAAGACCAATCTATCGGTTCTAACCCAAGAGAAATAAGCGCTTGATTGGCTCTACTAAAAGGCTTAGACCCAAAGAACCCCCTATTTGCAGATAGCGGTGATGGATGAGCCGAATCAACCACCCTGATGTTACTAGGCAAAGATTTAGATACCTCTTTAGCATGATTACCCCAAGCCAAAAGAACATAGTCCTGCTGCAAAGCCAAGACCTTTAGAGCTTCAAGAGTGAAAGCATTCCAACCTAGTTTGGAATGAGAACCAGCTTTTCCTGGTGCGGTAGTAAGGGCTGTGTTCAGGAGAAGAACACCCTTATTGCTCCATTGAGCTAAATCAGCACTATCTGCTCTAAAGCCATCAGAGGCTAACTCAGTCATAATGTTCTTTAGTGATCTTGGAGTTTTGGTTTCTGCATTCACAGCAAAAGCAAGACCTATGGCGTCTCCCGGTGTTGGATAAGGGTCTTGCCCTAAAAGAACTACCTTGATGTTTTGGGGATCAGCTTGGAATGCTCTCATTACTAGTTCCTTCGGTGGAAGGCTATCTCCTGAACCTAATAATTTTTGCTCTATAGCCAGAAGCTCTGGTTCACTGGCAACTAGCCAGTTTTGCCAGGTGGGATGCATTTGCTTGAAGAACATAAGTAAATGCTAGGGATAAAAGTATCTTATTTAAGTGCCAAAATAGGATTACCTTTCGAGAAAGAACAACCCATGGACTATCAAGACCTAGTAAGCGAAGCTCACAAGCACCAGGATGACCTAATTAAAGTTCGTCGTGAACTACACCAAATCCCCGAGTTTGGTCTCGACCTACCGCAAACTCTTGCTGTTGTTCTTCGTGAAGTCGGTGACCTGGGTGAGGTTACCTTAGGTAAAGATATGACCGCAGCTTCAATCTTGATTAGAGGTTCACAACCTGGTCCAACAGTTCTACTTCGAGCAGACATGGATGCTCTAGCAGTTAATGAAGACACTGGTTTAGATTTCTCTTCAACCAATGGATACATGCATGCCTGTGGTCACGACCTACACATTGCTATGGGTATTGGTGCCGCTCGTTTAGTTGCTGCTAACAAAGACAAGCTCAAAGGTAACGTCATCATGTTCTTCCAGCCAGGTGAAGAAGGTCACGATGGCGCAGGTGTAATGCTGAGCCAAAACATGCACATGGTTTCAGGTGAGAAGCCAATAGCCGCATATGGTCTCCACGTTTTCTCTCAAGGTAAATCAGGTGTGTTCTCTTCAAAGAAAGACACCATGATGGCTTCAGCTGGAGATATGTATGTAACCATCAAGGGTCGCGGTGGTCACGGTTCAATGCCTTGGAACGCTAAAGACCCAGTAACCGGAATGGTTGAGATTCTAAGTTCAGTGCAGTCTTTTATTGCCAAGAACTTTGATGCCCTAGACCCTATCGTGCTAAACGTTGGTTGGATCAAGGCAGGAAACGATCACACAACAAACATTGTTCCGGAAGAAGTTAGCTTCGGAGCAACCGTTAGATCTTTCTCTAAGAAGGGTTACGAAGACACCAGAACGCTAATCCCAAACTTCATCACCAAGATGGCAGAGGCCATGGGTCTAACTGCTGAGGTTAGTTTCAGCCCAGCCACAAAAGTTTTAATTAACGACCACGCTGCCATCGATCGTGTTGAGCGGGTTGCCAAATCTATGTTTAGTGAGGCTCGTTACCAAACCATGCCTCAACCGATTCCTGGTGGTGAAGACTTCGCTTCTATCGTTGAAGAGATTCCTGGTGCTTTCGTTTTCCTAGGTGCTGCTTACCCGAACACACCTGAAAATGAACTGCAGGCTAACCACAGCAACAAGGCTAAATACGATGACTCAGTTTTAGCTGACGGTGCGGCACTGTTAGCTGCGCTAGCCTTTGACGTATTAGGTTAAGCTCAATTACTTTTTAGCTTTACCCAGCTTGATTAACTGTCTGTTTGAATAAACCAAAACAGCTATAACACCTAGGTTTCGAAGGATTAGTAAACCAACACCTAGTGGTTTACCATCCAAAAGATCTCCATAGTAAATCGGGAAGATCAACCAAGACAAACCTGAAGTCAAAATAGTTAGGTATGTTACAAACTTCCAGTTTCTAGTCCCAAACAGGATCCCAACGAAAGCAGCTCCAACTAACCACAGCTCATACTGTGGTGAACCAACCTTGTTGAATACCAGTAAATCCAAGGTTGCGGTAAGGAACATCCAAGCAAACAGTGTGTTCTTATCAGCACCCTGTTTCTTAGCTCTAAACCCTAACCAAATGGTGATAGCTAAGGCACCGAACTGAACCAATGTCATGATGCTGGCTATTTCGGTAACTCCGAAACCCGAAACCTGGAATGTCAGGATCTGACCATCGTAATAAATCTTGGAACCTGAAATACCAAAAAGAATTTGAACTAACCAGATGATGGCAATCGAAGATTCAACTTGAATGCCTCGACCGGATTGCATCCCAACAAAACTAAACATGCTTTGATTACCACCAAGCAGTAATCCAATAACAAGAATTGCAACTGTTCCTATAAGCAAGTGAAGAACAAATCGCTTTTTCTTATCGCTAACTACAAAACCAGAAGCTAAAGCTGCAAGCGGTGACACCTTGATCCAAGTAGCGGCATTGAATAACTGCATAGAGAGAGATTCACGCTCATTTAGGTAACTAACTGCAGCAAAAACAGATAGCGCCATTGAGAAAACTTCAAGTCTTCCAATGGAAACTGGACCACAGAGAAAAATGCAAGCAATCAAGAACCAAGCTGCCTTGAAGCGTTCAGTCTTACGACCCCAGCCCAGAAGATAGGCAATAAGTAACATGTTTAGGTTCACAACAACAATGAACCAACCGGTCATGAAATCAAGCGGCCAAGCAAAATGTGCCAACCACAGCGGTAGTTCTGCAACAAACGGGTAAACCCATGGAGTATTAATTCCTAGCAGGTAGTGGTGCTGCATCATGTCGTTTACCCATGCGTCATAGGTGTATCTAACATCACCGAAAGGATCACCTGAAGCAGTCCCCAGAAGAATCAAAATCATTTGAGCAACTAGAGCACCCAACAAAATGAACCAGAAGTTGCGTGGCAGTGCCTTGACTTTAGCTAATAGCAACCGGAGCTCCTTATTTTCCCTCTTGTTGAAGTCTAGGAGGTAAGCCTCGCTTAGGCTTGTTGCATGGCTAAGCTCTTTGAACCTATTTCTGTTAGAGGTGTCACCTCGCGTAACCGCATTTGGATAGCTCCGATGTGTATGTATTCCTGTGAAAACAAAGATGGTGTTGTAAACAACTGGCATCTAGTTCACTTAGGCTCAAGAGCTTCAGGTGGCGCAGGTCTAGTTATGGCTGAAGCAACCGCTATTAGACCTGACGGTCGCATCACACCTTGGGATGCAGGTATTTGGAATGAAGAACAGATCAAAGCTTGGCAACCCGTCACAGAGTTCATTAGATCTCAAGGGGCACTTTCAGCTATCCAACTTGCTCACGCAGGCCGTAAAGCCAGCACTTACCGAGCTTGGTCTGGTGAGAACTCCGTGCCCCTATCTGAGGGTGGTTGGGAAAGCGTTTCTTCAACCAGTGAAGCTTTCCCTGGTTACGCAGCTCCAAGGGAACTAAGTCATGAGGAAATCAAAGAACTTGTTGGTCAGTGGGTTCAAGCTGCCGTTAACTCTGTCAAGGCGGGTTTTGATGTTATTGAAATCCATGCTGCCCACGGTTACCTAGTTCACCAATTCCTCTCCCCGCTAACAAATCAAAGAACAGATGAATACGGTGGCAGCAAAGAGAACCGTGCCAGGTTCTTGATTGAAATTGTTCAAGGTATGAGAAAAGCAATTGGTGAAGAGATTCCTCTTCTAGTTCGTTTCTCAGCAACTGATTACCATCCTGATGGTTTCACTGTTGAAGACTGCAGCGAAGTTGCAATTATGTGTCGTGAAGCAGGAGCTGACCTATTCGATATTTCTTCTGGCGGTCTGGTTATGGGTGTAAAAATACCGGTTGGCCCTGGCTACCAGGTTCCGCTATCTCAAGAAGTTTCAGAGAGAGTTGAAGCACCAGTGTCTGCTGTTGGTTTGATTACCGATGCGAAACAAGCAGAAGAGATTCTTCAAACGACCGATGTTGACATCATCATGATTGCAAGGCAGTCTTTGAGAGATCCATATTGGCCACTACGGGCAGCAAGTGAACTAGGTGTTGAAATTGATTATTGGCCTAACCAATACGCACGTGGTAAATACCCGACCAACTAGTCTCTTCTAGTTGCATCCTGAACTTCACCAACAAGCTCTTCCAAGATGTCTTCGAGAAATAGCAGACCAACTAGTTTGCCTTCTTCGTCATAACTTGCCATTAGGTGCTGATGATCTCTTTGCATCAAAGCCAAAGCATCTTCCAGTTCAACTCCACCACCGATGGATTTCACCGTTCTAAGAAGTTTTCGTTGAACAGGCTTATCTGCATCATCAACATCTGCATCAATAACATCCTTGAGATGCAAGTAACCTTCAATCTCATTTGATTCATCGAGGACGATGTATCTTGAGAAGCCGTGTTTAGCAACTAACAGTTCAACGTCTCTCGGTGTCACAGTGAGGTTAACTGTAATCAGGTTGCTAACTGGAACCAAAATGTCTTTGACCTGTTTGTCCGTGAATTCAAAAGTGTTGCTAATTGCACCGGTCTCATCGCTTAGAACACCTTCACGAGTTGAATGCTGAACAATGTCTTCAACCTGTTCGATTGTGTATGCAGAGTTTGCTTCATTCTTCGGCTTGATTCTGAATAACCTGAGAGAAGCATTTGCGGTTGCATTTAGAGCAATAACCAACGGCTTTACCACGATCGCCAAACCGAAAACCATTGGGGCAAGAACTAGCGCTGCTCTATCTGGAATAGAGAAAGAGATGTTCTTAGGAACCATCTCACCGATTAACACATGCAGGAACGAAACAATAACCAAGGTAATAGCAAAAGAAACACCGGTAGTTAGTTCTTCTGATAATCCAAAAAGAGCTAGCGGCTCATGTAACAGTTCGTGAATCGAAGGTTCTGCAACCAAAAGGATCAATAGACCGCTAATGGTAACTCCCAGCTGACAGGTAGCCAGAATCAAACTCACCTGCTCCATGGCTTTGATAGTTAGCTTGGCAGGTCTAGAGCCGGCTTCAGCACGAGGTTCAATCTGAGCTCTT